>NZ_JBKQGX010000015.1:0-117430 GCF_050487245.1 Alcaligenes sp. Me129 | reverse complement strand
ACCACGTCACCACGCTCGGCTGTCATCAGCAAGGCAGGCACGGTCAAATGCGGGAAGTCGACATGAATATCGTCGGTATGAAATCCCTCAAAGCTGGCCAGAATCGCAGGCTCATGGCAGGTGTGCAGCCACTGGGCACGCAATTGCAATTGCTCTTCGGTCCAGGTCGGGCAAAAGGCACACATGTCTTCTGCGGTGCAGCCTTTGCGAGCCATCGCCATGGAGTCCACGTACCAGGGCAACTTGGAGGGATAAGCGCGACGACCTGGGCCGGACACTGGCGGATCAACCATCACCAGACGATTCAGGCCCTCGCTGTTCTTGTGAGCGGCACGCAAACCAATGCGGGCACCCATGGAGTGACCAACCACGATGTAGTCCTTCAGGCCCAGCGCCTGAGCCAGTGCAATCAAGTCATCCGCCTGCGCATCCAGGCTGTAATCCATACCTTCAGCCGCTTCGCTCAAGCCGCGACCACGCACGTCTTGAATGTAGGTATCAAAGTGCTTACCGAATTGTTCACCCACAAAACCCCAGGTGACCGCCGGGCTGGTAATGCCGGGAACGATGATGACGGCAGGACGCTGGTCACGCCCACCGACGGAGCCACCGTAACGCAGGTAATGCTGACGAATGCCATTGGCGTGCACATGAGCGCCGTACAGAAATGTGCTCATGCTTAGCTCCGGTCCAGCTTGAACAGACGGGCCGCGTTGCCGTAGCAAACCAGCTCGCGTGTCTTGTCATCCATAGGCGCTGCCTCGATGAAATCAGCGGCCAGCTCGGTGGACTCGTAGGGGTAATCAACCGAGAACAGTACGGCTTCAGCACCCATTTCACCAATTGCGCCCATTAGCGTTGGGGCAGAACAGACACCCGAAGTAGTGATCAGGATGTTGCTGCCGATGTACTCGGAAGGCTTGCGCTTCAAGGTCACACCATGTGGGTACACGGCAAAGCGGCTGTCGTAGCGCCAGCGCTGGAACGGCAAGCCTTCACCCATATGACCCAAGATCAACTTCACATCCGGGCAGCGATCAAACACACCACCGAACAACATGCGCAGCGCGTGAGTGCCGGTTTCCACGCCCCAGCCCCAGGTTGCACCCATCAGCTCCGGGTGGCCCGTGTAAGCGTGCGGCATTTCATAAGCATCAAAGGGGTGCAGATAGAACGGCACATCCAGCTTCTGCACGGTTTCCCAGAAGGCATCATATTCGCGGCCATCGTAGTACACGCCATGCGTGTGACCGTTAACCAAAGCGCCTTTCAAGCCCAGATCCTGCACCGCACGCGTCAATTCCTGCGCGGCAGCAGCCGGGTCTTGCATGGGCAAAGTGGCAAAGCCGCCCAGACGATCGGGATGGCGTGCAATTTGCTGCGCCAGGAAATCATTGTTCTGACGTGAACGCTCGATAGCGACGGACACATCCTTTTCCACCTGTACCCCAGGGCCGGTCTGCGACAGCACAACGTACTCGATACCGGCACGATCCATCACCTCCAGACGCTGGGCGTCGAAGTCATGCAAACGAGCCATCAGTTCACGCGCGTCGGCACTGTCAATATGTTTGACAAAGGCCTTGGAATAATCCTCAAAGCCAACGGCGTTGAAGTGCTCCTCCAGTGCTATTTTTTTAATACGTTTCACCGTAAATTTTCCCTAAATTATTGATTTACATAAGGTCAATCGTTTGACCCCCCAACAATATCTATCAGTATGCTGATTATTATTGTTTTCAGCAAGTCGGGAAATCACATATACTTTGGGGCGTGGACAGCGCCTGTAGAAATGACTGCAAATCAGAAATCAGGGCTTTTGTTCACGTTAGCGTAGCCCTGCTTTCCTTGTAGACGCCGACCTTGCAGCCGTACCCTTTGCAGGTCGTCCCGCTTTCAGTGTGCTGCCTTGTTGGCAACGGGCTGAAGGCCACTCAATCGATGACTGACTTATCCATGAAGAATCACGCCGAGCTAAAGCAAGAAGAACGACTGGAAGCCGACGAGGCCGAAATCCTGGGTCCAGTGGAAGAAGAAAATGCCGAGCTGTATCGACGCAAACTGTGGTCCCGGCCTGGTTTTCTGGTCCGCCGTCTTAACCAGATTCACTACGCCATGTTTTACGAGGAGTGCAAAAGTGACCTCACCCCTGTCCAGCACGGTGTCCTGTCCGTGTTGATGGGTTCACCCTGGCTGGATCAAACCACGATCGGCTACGAGCTGGGGCTGGATCGCACCACCTCGGCCGATGTCATCCGCAGGCTGGAGGAAAAAGGTTTGCTGGGGCGTCGTATCAACCCCGAAGACCGCCGCTCTCGCCAGACCTACATCACCGAAGCAGGATTGGCGGCGATGAAGGAAATCAGTGCGGGCATGAACCGCGCCCAGGAACGACTGCTGGACCCACTGACCGCCAAGCAGCGCCAGACCTTTATGACCATGCTGACGCGTGTAGTGGAGCACAACAACCAATATGGTCGTGCTGCCTTGAAAAACATGTGAGAAGCTCGGGGGGCCTCAGGCCCCTCGCGCATACCAATCCGGTAGTTCAAAGGCATGCGCTGGCAGTTGGTAGAGCTGGCGCAAACTGGCCTGACTAAGCATGTCGCGGGGCTGTCCCTGCGCCAATATGCCCCCATCCCGATACAAGATCACCCAGTCCGCCACGCGAGCCGCATGTTCGGGTTGATGCGTACACAAAAGCACACCCAGACCTTCCTGACGCAAGTGCGAGACTTGATCCAGCACCCGTAATTGATTCGCGAAGTCCAGGCTGGAGGCGGGTTCGTCCATGATCAAGAACTGTGAACGCTGCACCAAGGCACGTGCAATCACACACAGCTGACGCTCTCCACCGCTGATCTGATCAATGCGCTTTTGAGCCAGCTGCCCGATGCCCAACCGCTCCAGGCAAACGCCTACCCATTGCCGGTCGGCGGCCCGAGGTTGGGTGTACCAGGCCAGCTCACTGGCGCAACCTAGCAAGACCCATTGTTCTACCGTGAAGGCAAAGGCCGACTCCTGCGCTTGCGGTACATAGGCCAGTTGTCTGGCCAGGGCACGCGCACTCCATTGCTCCAGGGGCTTGCCCTGCACCTTCACCTGCCCTTTTAAAGGCGGCTGCAGGCCCAGCAAGGTACGCAGCAAGGTGGACTTACCGCTGCCGTTGGGCCCGAGCAAACAAACGACCTGCCCGGTCTGTACGCGCAGATTCAAATTACTGGCGACTTGCTTGCGCCCGTAGCCTACAGCCAGATCAATCGCTTCCAAGCCTTGTTCGCTCATCGCTGCCTCGCACCACGAGCCAGCAACAGCAAGAAGCCGGGAGCACCCACCAAGGCTGTCAGCACGCCCAAGGGCAGCTCCAATGTGCCTATGCTGCGTGCCAAGGTATCGGTTAACAAGAGGAAGGCGGCGCCCACCAACAAGCAAACGGGCAATAGACGGGAGAAATCCGGGCCAACCAATAAACGGGCCGCGTGCGGGATCAGCAAACCGACCCAACCGATAATTCCTGCCAGAGCCACGCACACCGCCGTCATCAAGGTCGCGCAAACGATCAGCAGACAACGCAAGGCAGAGACGGGCATGCCCAAGGAGCGGGCCTCCTCATCTTGCAGCGCCAGGACATTGATACGCCAGCGCAAAAGCCAGACAGGGACGATGCACGCCAATACCATCAGCGCAGCCGGCCACACTTCGTAGGAACGTACGGCGCTCAAACCTCCCAATAACCAGAAGGTCATGGAGGGCAATTGAGAGTAGGGGTCGGCCAGGATCTTGATCAGCGACAGGGCGGCACCCAGCAAGGTGCCCACCGCCATCCCGGCCAGGACTAGAATCAGAATGGGTGGATGATGCCGCAGCATGCGCGCCAGACTCCAGACAATGCCCACCGCCAGAAGGCCGCCAACAAAGGCCGCCATCTGTACGCCGAACAAGGAAAAATTCAAATAAATAGCCAGAATCGCCCCCAGACCTGCACCCGAGGACACACCCAGGATATCGGGTGAAACCAGTGGATTGCGAAACATGGTTTGATACGCCGCGCCTGCGGTCGAGAGTGCCGCCCCCACCAGCAAGGCCGCTGCAATACGTGGCAGACGCAAATCCCAGACCACGCGTACGGCCTGACTCTGCCCCGCTTCTGGATCGCTACCAAAACCGGCGACCAGGGCGCGCAGCACTTCTGTTCCGGACAAGGGATACGCCCCCTGCCCCAGGGCAAACACCACCAATACGGCCAGAACCAGCCCCAGCAAAAGCAGCAATAGCCCGTAGGACAAACCTGACTTCATGCGCCTTGCTGCGAACCCAGCGGGTCCAGCCCTTGTACCAATCGCTTGACCTGCTCGTCGCTCAAGGACATGCCGTAAAAAGCCGAGTAAAACTCCTGCAACTCCGAATACATGCGTGGCATGGCAGAACTGCCTTCCAGCAGGGCATTAAGCCAGATCACCCCGGCCAGGCGATTGATACCCGGCGGGCCATCCAGCCAGCCAAAGGGCAAGGCGGGTACGCGGTACAAGCGTCCTTCCTTCACTGCCTTGAGCTGATTCCAGGGAGCCTGAGTACGGGCCAGCTCAAAGAAAGCATCATCCTGAGCAAACAGCATGTCCGGGTCCCAGGCCAATAATTGTTCGTAGGAAATACGGCCCAGGCGATTATCGGTTTTCTCGTCCCCCATCACCGTCAAACCGCAAAGCCGCAGCACCTCGGTATGAATGGATTGACCCATGCCGGTTTCCAGACCATCGTTACCGCGTGCCAAATAGGCTTTCAAGCCTTTGGCTCGGGGTCTGGCAGCTTGATGTGCGCTGTCCAGAATTGCCTGTGCACGCAAGGCCAATTGCTGGCCGCGTTCGGCCTGCCCCAGGATATGACCTGCCTGACGCAACTGCGCCGGACTGTCGTTCAGACGACCATCCAGCAAGACATAGGGCACACCCGTCTGCTCCTGCACGGACTTGGCGGCAGATTCGTAATAGGGATTCACATCACCTATATCCACGACCATATCGGGCTTCAAGGCCAGCAGGCTTTCCAGGGACAAGGTACTGCCCCGACCGGCCAGACGGCCAAGATACGGCAAGGAAAAACCAGCGGCCTGCATCATGCTGCGTGCAGCAGAAGCCAGCTGAAAAGGCCAACCTAAAAGCGCGTGGGGTGCCAGGCAATACACCAGCACCGAAGCGGGCGGACCGGCTGCCACCACCCGGCCAACATGGGCCGGATCGGGCAATTTGCCCGCCACGCTGATATGCAGATTGATCGGGGCGCTGGCTCCCGCCTGCTCAGGCCGGGCCAGCAAACGGGCATGAGGCGCCAAAACCGGCAGTGCCGCCAAGGCACGCAATATGTCACGACGCTTCATCCCGCCCTTCCTCTTTTAACTGCCAATAACAGCACGGCTTTAGAAACGATAGCTTCCGCCCACAAACCAGACACGTCCGGGCATGGGGTAGCCTTCTTTGTATTGATACAGCTTGTCGCCCAGGTTACGCACACCGGCTTCCAGGGTGATGTCCGAGTTCGGACGCCAGATACCCTTCAGGCCCAACAAGGCAAAGCCCGGTGTTTTTTCGTAGATCTGATCACCCTTATTGTTTGCATAGGAGTAGTAACGGCCACTTTCGGTTTCCACCGAACCCATCACTTCCCACTGCGCAGTGGGCTTCCAGCTCAGGTGAGCAAACAGGCGGTGATTGGGTGTATCCACCAGTTTGACGTCCGGGTCAGACTGGTTGCGACGATTCAAATATGTGTACGCCAGGCCTGCCGACCAATGAGCAGACAACTCCTGCTGCAAAGACAGCTCCAGACCCATTTGACGAGCCTTGCCGACGTTGGTGGCCTGATCACAAAAACCCACTGGACGGTACTTGTCACAACCGGGAGCCTGAATAACCGTGCTTTGAATCATGTCACGCACCTGGCTCAAGAACAGCGCCGATTCCAGCTGTGCACCTTCCCATGGCTGACCGCGCAAGCCCAGTTCATAGTGAATGGCGTGCTCGGGTTTCAGATCCGGATTAGGTTGGGCGTAGCCCATGCGGCTGGAGTAGCGATCTTTAATCGTGGGGAAACGAGTCTTGTAAGCCACGCTACCGTAGACCTGCATGGCATCGCTCCAGTCGTAACCCAGCTCCAGCAAACCGTTGGTGGCATCGGTATCGCCGGTTTCAAAGTTGTGCGCTTCTTTGGCTTTGCGACGTTCGTGGCTGGCACCCACGCGCAACTGCCACAGCTCACCCAAAGCAATACGGTCTTCAAACGCCAGAGACGTGGTCACGTCCTTATAGTGCTCAGTGCCCGATGGCTTGGGATCACGGTGCTGATCTTCCTTGTAGTGCAAGGCAAAATGCAGCTCGTGATTGTCCAGGCTGGTGTTGACCCACTCCAGAGCAGCACCACGGGTACGGTCCGTGTACTCGCTGGTCGGGCCAGTCAGGGTCGCGTATTGACCATCGCTATACATATCCAGACCGTTCTTGTACTTGTCTTCGTACACGCGGGTCTTGATCGTGTTGCTCTCGCCAATCTGGGTGGAGCTCAGGAAGTACAGGCTTTCCTTGTCCCAGTATGGCCAGCGCCAGTAGCGTTGACCCAGCTTGGCATCGTTCACGCCGGTGTAGACCGGATTGTCTTTCTGACCTTTCTGGTTCACGTAACCAATAACGTACTCATCCGTCGCATTGGGCGTGATACCCAATTTAAAAGACGCTTTCTTGTCCATTTGCGAGGCATTACTGCGCATGCCGCCGGTATCGGTAGGACGTGCTTTTTGATCTTCAAAGCCACGACCCAAGGGGAAGCTGCGTTCGCCTGACCAGGACAAGCCTGCCTGCATGTACCAGGAACCCTGATTGGTGCCAACGTTCAAGGCACTGTAGCGTTGATCGCCCGTAGCGTAACCGGCGCGGAACTCGCCTTCAAACTCTTTGACGGGTTTACGGGTCACCAAGTTGATGGCACCACCCATGATGTTGGGACCATACAGTAAGGAAGCTGCTCCCTTGGCCACGCGAATTTCGCTCAGGTCCATGGTGGTGAAACGGGTAAAGTCCACATAGCCGTCGTACGGCACGTACTGTGGAATACCGTCCAGGAACAAAGGTACCTGACGCGAATCGAAGCCACGCACATAGACCATCTGTTCGTTACGGGCACCGCCCGCCGACACAGTCACGCCGGGTTGCACACTAACGGCGGCACCCACATCGCGCAAATCAAAAGCCTGCATTTCTTTCTGGCTGACTGCGCTCTCCCCCAACGGAGCCTCGCGATCCAGGCTGGACTGAACAACCACTTTGCCCAGCTGAAACACGCGGTCATTGTTTTCCTGAGCCTGAGCCTGGCTAACTGCCAAGGCCCCCATCATGCTCAAGACCAATGCGCGCGGCACAAAACAGACGGACTGATGACGCGCTGCTGTGGCGCGTTTGGACTGATGTCTCATTCCCCTTCCCTATTCGATCTTTCTAATTGATTTATGAACTGACGCCACACAAAGATGCGGCACAAAAAAAAACGGACCCCAGGGGGCCCGTAAATAGAACCCATCATCGAGCGATGAGTGATGGTTCTTTCGAAAACACCGCTATATAGTAAAGCATATAGCGAAGAACAACAACTAGCCAGAAACTTTAAGGTTCAGGTTTTCCCGTCTTCCCAATTTGCGGCTTCTCGCCAACAATACGGCTGTACTGAGCATTTACATCAAAATGCTGCCAGCAAGGTGCCTGCACAAACGGGCACCCAAACGATCCCAAGACATCAGGACCCGCGCAAATACTGGCGCAAATCCACAGGAGCACAATTTATGTTTAAAGCCATGACGCGCGGTTCGGTCCGCCTGGTTGAACGCTATCTACCCGATCCGTATATTTTCGTCATCCTGCTCACACTGATTGCCGGTATTGCGGCCATGGCGTTTGAGCAACGCTCTCCCATGGAGATCATCCAATATTGGGGTAATGGCTTTTGGGGCCTGCTGACCTTTGCCATGCAAATGCTGCTGGTCTTGCTGACCGGTCACATGCTGGCCAGCACGCCACTGGTAAAAAGCTGGTTGCGTGGCCTGGCCTCGCTGGCCCGTTCGGCTGGTTCCGCCATCATTCTGGTGACCCTGGTGTCACTGGCGGCCAGCTGGATCAACTGGGGTTTCGGCCTGGTGGTCGGTGCCCTGTTCGCCAAAGAGCTGGCCCGTCAGGTCCGCGTGGACTACCGCTTGCTGGTTGCCAGTGCCTACTCCGGCTTTCTGGTCTGGCACGGTGGCCTGGCCGGTTCTGTACCACTGACCATTGCCACCTCGGGCCACTTTTCTGAAGACAAGATCGGCATCATCGGGACCTCCGACACCATCTTCGCCTTCTTTAACCTGGCCATTGTGATCGCCCTGTTCATTCTGGTGCCACTGATTAACCGTTTGATGTTGCCCAGTGACAAGGAAAGTATTTACGTCGACCCCAAGCTGCTGGAAGACACGCCAGACGACGTCAACCAGACCACCGATCGTCCAGCAGACCGTCTGGAAAACAGCCGTCTGATCTCCATCGTGATTGGTGTCGCTGGCCTGGCCTACCTGTTTGACTACTACGTGTTGCGCGGTGCGACCCTGAATCTGAACGTGATCAACTTCACCTTCCTGATTCTGGCCATCTTGCTGCATGGCACCCCTCGCCGCCTGCTGAAAAGCCTGGATGAAGCCATCCGCGGCGGTGCCGGGATTGTGATTCAGTTCCCCTTCTACGCAGGCATCATGGCCATCATGATCGACTCCGGTCTGGCTGCCAGCCTGTCCGAGTGGATGGTGTCCTTTGCCACGGCGACCACCCTGCCCTTCTGGACCTTCATGAGCGCCGGTCTGGTCAATATCTTTGTGCCCTCGGGCGGTGGCCAGTGGGCCGTACAAAGCCCGGTCGTGATTGCTGCCACACAGGCTCTGGATGCGGACATGGCGCGCACCGCCATGGCCGTTGCCTGGGGCGACTCCTGGACCAATATGCTGCAGCCTTTCTGGGCCTTGCCGGTATTGGCTATTGCCGGTCTGAAAGCCAAGGACATCATGGGCTTTTGCCTGATTCAGTTGATTGTCTCGGGTATTGTGATCTCGATTGGTTTGACCTGGTTGTAAGACAGGCTGGGATGCTTTCATCACACATCGCATCCTGACTGGCAACAAAAAACGCCCCGTGAATATCCATGGGGCGTTTTGCATTGAGCAGGCTGCAATCAGCCCAAGCATAAGCAAGACGCAAACAAGCCGCCACAAAGAAGGGCAATGACGATATGAGGGGGAATGAAATGAAGGTGGAGATGGTGGGCGGTACAAGGTTCGAACTTGTGACTTCCACCGTGTGAAGGTGGCACTCTACCACTGAGTTAACCGCCCGGAGCTTTAAAGAACTACAAAAGCTGCGAAGAAAAAAACTATAGCATGGCCCTGATTGATTTACAAGTTCAGGGCCAGCTCTTTTCTTAAATAATTACTCCGTTGCCGGGTTGAGCATCTCACGCCACATGGGCGGCTTCTTGTTCTGCTTTTCCAGCACGTCCATGTATTTCTCGTGCTCGGCCTGATCGGCTTCGGATGCGCGCAGCACTTTCAGCACGCTGGCGTCAAACTTGCCCAGGCTCAGATTGCTGCCATCCCCACCTTGCCCATCAGACTCGTCAAAGTCCATCAGCAAGGCGTCCTGGCCACGGGTCATGGCCAGCCAGACATCAGCCAGCAATTCCGAGTCCAGCAAAGCGCCGTGCAAGGTACGGTGAGAGTTGGAAATACCGTAGCGTTCGCATAGGGCATCCAGGGAGTTACGCTTGCCGGGGTGCATTTCCCGCGCCACCAACAAGGAGTCGGTGATGCTGTCGCAGTACTGCGAGAATGGGCCTTTACCTACCTTTTGCAGCTCGGCGTCCAAAAAGCGCGTATCAAAGGAGGCGTTATGAATAATGACCTCCGCACCCTGTACAAAATCCAGCACCTGATCCACCACATCCTTGAAACGTGGGTGGCCGGACAGAAATTCCGTGGTCAGGCCGTGAATTGCCAAAGCTTCAGGATCAGAGTCCCGGTCCGGGTTTAGATACAAGTGCAGATGGCGGCCCGTCAATTTACGATTGAACAGCTCTACCCCACCCACTTCAACAATGCGGTGCCCTTCACGAGGCTCCAGACCGGTGGTTTCAGTATCCAGAATAATTTGACGCATTCACTTTCCCTACAAATTCAATCACAGTAATGGCACTCGACAAGGAGGCTATACAAACAGCTTCCCCGCAGACGAGCACTACAGGTTTAGACAGAGGCCTCGGGCTTATCAATCAATTCCAGTTGCTTGTCCTGCCCTTCTTTCTTGCCCGCAATCAGCGTATAGGCCACCGGCACCACAAACAAGGTCAACAAAGTTCCCAGGGACAAGCCGCCCACCAGCACCCAACCAATCTGCTGACGGGATTCGGCACCCGCCCCAGAGGCATAGGCCAGCGGCAAGACCCCCAGCACCATGGCGCCGGTTGTCATCAAGATGGGGCGCAGGCGCATCTCGCAAGCGCGCACCACGGCATTGTACAAACTGGCCCCCGCTTCGCGTTGTTGAGTGGCAAATTCCACAATCAAGATACCGTGCTTGGTAATGAGCCCCACCAGGGTAATCAAACCAATCTGACTGTAAATGGACAAGGTCCCGCCCGACAGCCATAGGGCCAGCAAGGCCCCTGTCATGGACAAGGGCACGGACAGCATGATGATGAGCGGGTTGCGCCAACTTTCAAACTGCGCGGCCAGCACCAGATAAATAAAGGCCAGTGCCATCAGGAAGACCAGATAGATACTGCCCGAGGAATCCCGGAACTCGCGCGACTGGCCATCCAGGTCAGTCTGCACCGTTTCCGGCAAGGTCTTGCGAGCCACCTCATTCATGTGTTCGAGCACCTCACCCAAGGCATAGCCAGGGGCCACCGATGCTTCCACAATGACCGCCCGCAAGCGGTTGAAGTGGTTCAGCGATTGCGGCGATACGCTCTCGCGCACATTCAGGAAGTTGGAGGCCTGCACCATGCCACCATCTTTAGTGCGCACGTAAATATCCAGAATGTTTTGCGGGCTGGAACGAGCCTGCTTGTCTACCTGCACAATCACGTCGTACTGCTCGCCATCGCTCTTGTAGCGCGTGACCTGACGCCCACCCAGCATGGATTCCAGAGTGCGGCCTACCGCTTCCACCGATACGCCGGTATCGGCCAGCTTGTCGCGGTCTACATCAATACGGATTTCTGGTGTGTTCAAGCGCAAGTCCGTGTCCACGTTCAACAGCCCTGGATAGTCTCGCAGCTCAGCCAGAAAACCGTCCACGATCTTGGCCAGCTCCGGATACGGTGCCTGGCTCATGATCACAAACTCCACCGGCTTGGAAGTAGCCCGCTGTCCCAACGACGGCGGGTTAGTGGGGAAAGCACGCGCACCGGGAATGGCGGAGAAATGTGGTTGCAGTTCACGCGCAATGGATTGCTGGTTACGTGTGCGCTCCTCCCACGGCTTCAAGCGCAAAATTGCAAAGGAATCGGTGACGGTAGGGAAACCAATAATGGACTGGTACCCCTCTGTCTCCGGTATGCCGCGATATAGCTCTTCCACCCGCTCCACATTGCGCAGGGTGTAATCCAGCGTAGCGCCTTCGGGCGAATTCACAATCCCGAAAATCACACCTCGGTCTTCAATCGGAGCCAGTTCACTTTTGATGACCGTAAACAGCAGCCCACTGGTCGCGGCAACGGCCACACCAATGAACAGGACCAGAAAACGCCAGCGCAAGGCGCGAATCAGGATACGGCGGTAGCCTCGTGTCAGCCAGACCAGGAAATTCTCGATACCCTGGCTGACGCGGCCCACTTTCGCACCATGTGGACGCAGCATGCGCGAGCACATCATGGGCGTCAGGGTCAGGGCCACGAAACCGGACACCAGCACGGCAGCCGCCAAGGTCAGGGCAAACTCAATGAATAATCGCCCGGTACGGCCTGTGGCAAAAGCCAGTGGGGCATACACCGCCACCAGGGTTAGCGTCATGGCAATCACAGCGAAGGCAATTTCACGCACACCCAAAAAGGCAGCCTGCATAGCCGTCTTGCCCTCTTCGATATGGCGGTACACGTTCTCCAGCACCACAATCGCATCGTCCACCACCAGGCCAATCGCCAGCACCATGGCCAGCAAGGTCAGCGTGTTGATAGAAAAGCCCAGCATGTACATGATGGCGAAGGCCCCGATCAGGGAAATCGGAATCGTCACAATGGGAATCACACTGGCGCGGAAACTGCGCAGAAAAAACACAATCACCAGCACCACCAGCAAGATGGCCTCGGCAATGGTGGTGTACACCGAATCAATGGATTTCTGAATGAAGATGGAGCTGTCGTAAGACACGGACAACTTCATATTGCCCGGCAGGCTTTCGTTGATGCGCTCCACTTCTGCTCGTACGGATTTGGACAGATCCAGCGGGTTGGCGGTGGACTGTTTAGTCACGCCAATGTTCAAACTGTTTTGCCCATTGAATCGGGCCAGTACCCGTTCCTCGGCAGGCCCGATACGCACGTCGGCAATATCGGAGATGCGCACCGGATAACCGGCTGCCTGACTGATGATGATGTTGCGAAATTCCTCGGGCGTTTCCAGGTCGGTGGAGGAAACCACGGAAAACTCGCGGGCATCGGACTCGATACGACCAGCTGGAATCAGCACGTTCTGTTTGCGCAGAGCATCTTCCACATCCTGCACGGTCAGTTGGTAGGCCCCCAGGCGGGTGCGGTCCAGGTCGATACGCATGGCGGGCAAGCGCTCGCCAAACACGCGCACTTCAGCGGCACCAGGCAAGACGGACAAGCGCGTTTTAATGTAGCGGTTGATGTAGTCCGAGGCCTCCAGCATGCTGTAGTCGCCGGTATCCACACCTACATAAATAATCGGGGTGGAGTCTGCTTCCACCTTGTTGATGATGGGCTCGTCCACCTCGTCGGGCAGGAAACGTCGGGCACGCGATACCTTGTCGCGCACATCAGCCGCAGCGGCATCGGGGGCCCGGTCCAAATTGAATTTAATGTTGATCAGGCTGCGCTCGGAACGGCTGCGTGAAGTCATCACGTTCACGCCCTCGATCCCGGACAACTGATCTTCAAGAGGCTTGGTCACCTGGGACTCGATCACCTCTGGTGAGGCCCCTTTATAGTTGGTGATGACGGAGACGACCGGCTCGTCAATAGCGGGGTATTCGCGTACGGTCAGGCGTTCATAGGAAATGAACCCGACCAGCACAATCACCAAAGACAGAACCGTGGCAAATACCGGGCGACGGATACATAAGTCAGAAAGAACCATGATTCCGTCCTATTGCTGCGGCTGTGTTTGGACGTCGATCACTTCCTGAATATCGACCGGCACTCCGTCACGAACCTTTTGCAGCCCGGCCACCAGCACATTGTCACCCGCTTTCAGATCGCCCGTGACTTGTACCCAGCCCTGCTCGCGTACACCAACCTGCACCTGACGACGCTCGGCCCGACCATCTTTCACAATATAGATGTACTGATCCTGTCCCGAAGGAGCCAAGGCGGTTTCAGGCACCATCAAAGCCTGGTAACGCGACAGTTCAAGGCGTACCCGGCTGAACAAACCGGGGCGCAAAGCGCCATCTTCATTCGGGACCTGAGCCCGCAGCAAAATGGAACGGCCAGCCGTATCCACCGCCGGGCTGACAGCCAGTACCGAGCCATGGCGGGTTTCGCCCAGGAAGGCATCAAAGCGCAGTTCGACCGGCATGCCGGCCTTCACATCGGCCAGATATTGTTCAGGGATACGGAAGTCCACGTTCAAGGTCGAAACCGCTTCCAGCTGCACCAGATCCGTACCCGGCCCAACATAGTCACCCACCGAGACATTACGCAAGCCGGTCACACCATCAAAGGGGGCACGGATACGGGTCTTGTCCAGCTGCACACGCGCCAATTGCACTTCGGCTTGCTGAACAGCCAAGCGGCTACCGGACTCGTCTTTGGCCTGCTGGCTGATAAAGCCCTGACGGCTCAACTCCGAAGAACGCTTGTGTTGACTATTGGCCAGATTCAAATTTGCCTGTGCCTGATTCAGTTGCGCCTGCGCCATGGCCGGGTCCAATTGAATCAGGAGCTGGCCTTTCTTGACGGGCTGACCTTCTTCAAAGCTGATCGCTGAAATACGACCACTGATCTCGGGCCGCAGCACGACGGACTCTCTGGCCACCAGGGTTCCCACCGCCGCCACATCACGAATCAACTCACTTTGCCGCACGGGTAAAACTTCCACCCGCGTGGCGTCAGACTGCGCCCAACTGGGGCTGCTACTGGCAAACAGTACAAGAAACAGAGAAAAAATCGTGGGACGCAGCGTGGAAATCATGGGCGGCTTATCCTGACCGGCCAGGCCGGTGAAGCTGTCTGACAAAATATGACGGGTGGCTAATAGTACTATCAGCGGGCTACAACTCTGCCCAAGATCTTACAACTGCCTGGCAATTTCCACCCCTTCATTGGCCAGTTGATCCGCACGCTCGTTACCGGGATCACCCGCATGGCCACGCACCCATAACCAGGTCAGCTCATGTTTTGCGGCCTGCTGCTCCAACTCCTGCCACAGGTCGGCATTCTTGACGGGCTTTTTATCGGCAGTACGCCAGCCGCGGGCTTTCCAGCCGGGCAACCATTCGTTCATGCCTTTTTGTACGTACTGCGAATCGGTGTGTACCCGCACCTGGCAAGGGCGTTTCAAGGCTTTGAGAGCCTCGATCACAGCCATCAGTTCCATGCGGTTATTGGTAGTATTGGCCTCGCCACCGCAAATGGCTTTTTCACGTCCGCCATGACGCAACAAGGCGCCCCAGCCCCCCAAACCGGGGTTGCCCTTGCAGGCACCATCGGTCCAAATATCGACAACATCAGTCATGTCTTGCTAATTCCTTCATCGGCAGCGCGTCCAGCAACCACCATAGGCCGACGCACACGCCGACGGTTTTTCTTCCACTTGGGCCCGACCATACGCAAGGCCGGCGTGCGTTTGACCGCACTAATCATGTAGACGGCCCCCGCAAAGCTCCACCAGCGCGCACCGCTTTGCTCCATCCAGGACCAGCGGTCCAGCCAGGACTGCTGACGGCACAACGGTGCATAACAGCCCATCTGCGTACTTTGCACATCAAAGGACAAAAGCTTTAACCAGTCGCGCAAGCGCGAGGGTGACATCACATCTCCCGGCAAGGTAGGCGTGCCCCGCTCCAGACCCGGAATCCAGTCGTGGGCACCCCACAAACTCAAGGGGTTGAAACCCGTCAGGAGAATGCGCCCTTCTGGCACCAGAACGCGCTCGGCCTCTCGCAACACCTGATGCGGGTCGCTGGCGCTTTCCAATGTATGAGGCAGGATTAAAAGATCAATGCTTTGCGTATCAAAAGGCAGATGCTCGGGTTCGGCATAAACCAGGTTCGTCTGCTGAGCGGGCAAGACGCCGGCCTGAGCCGTACATACCTTGCAGGAGATGCGACTATGCGCCAGGAGGTCCCAATGCGGCAATCCAATTTGTATGGCATGATACCCGAAGGTGTTGACCACCTCCGCATCGATTCCGGCTTGTTCCCAAGCCCGCACATATCGCCCCGGTACGGTTTCCAACCACTGGGCAAATTGATCATTCAAAGTCTGCTCCACTGGCGCTCTCTCCCTCTACCATGATGAATGCATTTACCTGGCCTGTGCCAAGCGATGTTCGCCTGATTCCACTACCAGCCCTGAACGACAACTATATATGGGCTTTAAGTCGAAACGGTCATGCCCTGGTTGTGGACCCCGGCCAGGCCGCCCCGGTTCTGGATTGGCTGGAACGCGAGTCCTTACAACTGGATGCCATTTTACTGACACACCACCACGGTGACCACGTTGGGGGTGTCATGGATATCCTGGCCAAGCACCCGGCTCGCGTCTGGGGCCCCGCCAACGAGCGTCTGCCTGCCTGTGACGTGCGTGTCGGCCAGTCCGATAAGGTCGAGTTACCTACTCTGGAACTGACGCTGGACGTGCTGGACATCCCCGGCCATACCGCCGGACACGTTGCGTACTTTGGTCAAAATGAGGTAAAACAGCCCTTTGTTTTCTGTGGTGATACCTTGTTTGCTGCTGGTTGCGGACGCCTGTTTGAAGGCACCCCGGCACAAATGACGGATTCCCTGGGCAAGTTGGCAAAACTGCCATCGGACACCCTGATCTGCTGTGCGCACGAATACACTTTATCCAATTTACGCTGGGCTCTACAGGTAGAGCCGGACAATCCCCAACTGCATGAACGTTGGGAACAGGATAATCTCAAGCGTCAGCAAAACTTGCCTACGGTGCCCTCCACCTTGAAAACAGAATTGGCTACCAATCCATTTCTGCGTTGCGAGACGACTGCTGTTATCAAGGCTGCCGAGCACCATGCTGCCCAGTCCCTTAATAATCCTGTCGAGGTATTTGCCAGCCTGCGCGACTGGAAAAACAATTTCTGAAGATTCCGCAATGAACCTAATGAGACTTTTTGCGCTGCTATGCGCTTTCGTGCTGGCAGGCTGCGCCACAGGCCCCAAGGTCAGCCCTCAAAAAGCCGCCAAGACCTCCACCAGCATTGCCGCCGATACGTCTCGCACCATTGATCTGACCCACCCACCCAAAGACGCGTGGGACCGGATGCGCCGGGGTTTCTCCATCCCCAACCTGCATACCGATCTGGTTGATTACTGGACCAACTACTACGCTTCGCACCCCGAATCCATCCGTACCATGAGCCAGCGCGCCTCGCGCTATCTGTACCACATCATGGACGAGCTCGATGCCCGTGGCCTGCCTTCCGAACTGGCCTTGCTGCCTTTTGTGGAAAGTGCCTATAACCCCGTCGCCTATTCGCGCTCCCATGCGTCCGGTCTTTGGCAGTTCATCCCCAGCACCGGCACACAATACAAGCTGGAGCAGAACTGGTGGGTAGATCAGCGCCGTGACCCGGTCGAGTCCACTCGCGCTGCTTTGGACTATCTGTCTTACTTGTACGAGTTCCAGGGCGACTGGTATTTGGCCCTGGCCTCCTACAACTGGGGTGAAGGTTCGGTACGCCGCGCCATGGAGCGTAATGAACAGGCCAACCTGGATGTTGACTACTTATCGCTGAAGATGCCGGACGAAACACGTAATTACGTCCCCAAACTGCAAGCGATCAAAAACATTGTGGCTAACCCGGAGCGTTATGGCATCACCCTGCCTCCAGTCAGCAATACACCGTACTTCACAGCCGTACGCAAGAACAAGGACATTGACGTCGCGCTTGCCGCCGAGCTGGCTGAAATCTCCGTGGATGAGTTCAAAGCCTTGAACGCTGCCCACAATCGCCCCACAATCCCTGCCGATCGCGGCACCTTGCTGCTGCCCGCCAACAAGGTGGATATCTTCAATGCCAATCTGGCGGCCTACCAGGGCAAGCTCAGTAACTGGAAGGCCTACCAATCCAAGCGCGGCGAAAGCTATCTGTCCATTGCCCAGCGTCACGGCATTACCTTGTCGCAGCTGCGCTCCATCAACGGTTTGGGTAGCAAGAGTACCAAGGCCGTTGCCCAGACACTATTGGTGCCCAGCACCACCTTGGGTGAAGGCAGCCTGCAACTGGCTTCTCTGACCAATACACCTGCCGCCCCGGTAGCGCAAAGCACACGCCGTGCTCGTACGCAATCGGCCAGCGTCAACCGCAAGAATGACACTGTTGTTTTGCGTCGCGGCGCCAATGTGCGCACCCATACGGTTCGACAGGGCGATACACTTTACGCCTTGGCCAAACGGTACGACACTTCGGTGGCAGAACTGCGACGCCTGAACAATATCAAAGGCAGCTCTCTTTCCAGGGGGACACGTTTGCGTGTTCCCGGTTCCAATATTCGTGGCTAAGTCCACCCACTAATTACATAAAGGATTTTCAGCATGGGTTTCCTGCAAGGAAAACGCATCCTGGTCACAGGCGTCCTCTCGAATCGCTCTATTGCTTACGGGATTGCGCAAGCATGTCGCCAACAAGGTGCTGATATTGCCCTGACCTATGTGGGCGAGCGTTTTAAAGAACGTGTTGAAGGCTTTGCCAAAGAACTGGGCACGGATATCGTGCTGCCCTGTGATGTGTCTGAAGACGATCAGATCGAACAGGCCATGGCCTCGCTGGGCGAGCGCTGGGACGGTCTGGACGGTTTGGTGCACTCCATTGGTTTTGCACCCCGTGAAGCCATTGCCGGCAACTTCCTGGACGGCCTGTCGCGCGAATCGTTCCGCGTCGCTCATGACATTTCCGCCTACAGCTTTCCCGCACTGGCCAAGGCTGCCCTGCCCTTGCTGAAGGGCCGCAAGAGTTCGGTGCTGACCCTGACCTACCTGGGCGCTGAAAAAGCCATCCCTAACTACAACACCATGGGCGTGGCCAAAGCTGCGTTGGAAGCCTCCGTGCGTTACCTGGCGGTGGCGCTGGGCGAGTACGGCATTCGTGCCAACGCCATCTCGGCCGGTCCTATCAAGACCCTGGCGGCCAGCGGCATCAAGGACTTCTCCACCATTCTGAAATTCGTAGAGACGCACGCTCCCTTGCAGCGCAACGTCACCATTGAAGAAGTGGGCAATGTGGCCTCCTTCCTGATGTCCGAATTGGCCAGCGGTATCACAGGCGAAATCACGCACGTTGACGCCGGCTTTAACTGCATCGTTCCGGGTATGCAGGAGTAAAGGCCAGCATCAGATGCCTACAAGCATCCTGATGACAAAAAGGAACAGGCTTTTGCACTGTTCCTTTTTTTTGGCCCTGGATCAGCTGCAATTTGCGCTACTGGCTTCTTATATAAGCAATAAAAAACATAAATAAATCAGTACACTGACTTTCTCGTTTTCCCTAGTAGGATATAAAAAATAATCTGTGAATAATATTTATGTCAGTGCACTGACTATTAAAGCATAAAAAATCAATCACAGAACTCGATTCTCGAGGAGACACAATGTTCCAACGCCAACCGCGTCTGCTGGCCCTGGCTGGGCTTTTGCTGAGCTGTGCAATGCTGGCCCCCGCCACCGCCAGTGCTAATAAACCGATCGAAATTATCGTCACCTTCCCACCAGGAGGGGGCACGGATTTACTGGCCCGTCTGATCGGGAATTACTTCAACGAACAACTTGGCCAGCCCGCGATTGTGGACAACCGCCCCGGTGCCAGCGGCAATATTGGCGCTCGTATGGTGGCCCAGCGCCCGGCCGACGGTCAGTCACTACTGATGGTCAACAGCTCCTTTGCTGTCAATCCGGCCGTGTTCGACAAGCTGCCGTTCGATCCCAAGAATGACTTCACAGCTGTCTCCAACTTCGCCTTTGTTCCATCGGTCGTTATCGTGCCGGCCAACTCCCCCTACAAGACACTGAAAGACATGCTAACGGCTGCCAAAGAGAAACCGGGCGAAGTGTTCTTTGGCTCTTGCGGCAACGGTACTCCGCAACATCTGGCTGGCGAAATGCTCAACGAAGCAGCGGGCGTGGAAATGGCGCATATCCCCTACAAAGGTTGCGGTGGCGCTCTGAACGATGTGATGGGTGATCAGGTGGGCTCGGCCTTCGTCACTGCCTCCAGCACCCTGCCCTTCATTGAAAGCGGGAAGGTACGTGCCTTGGCTGTGACCTCGGCAGAGCGCAGTCCCCTGTTGGCCGATGTGCCTTCGATCGCCGAGCTTGGCTACCCAGGCTACGAGCTGAACCAGTGGCACGGCTTACTGGCTCCCGCTGGCACTCCCGAGCCTGTCGTGCAAAGACTGCATGAAGCAGTAGAAAAAATAATTGCGCGCGAAGACGTGCAAGCCAAGCTGACAAGCCTGGGCTACACCGTTGCCCACGACGGCCCCGCCCAGTTCCAGGCGATGATCAATGCCGACATCGATCGGTTTCGCGAACTGGCACAAAAAATTGGACTGACAATCAACTAAGGACCCACCATGAGCAAACTGAAGTTAAGCGTATCGATTGGCAATTACGACCGTACCCTGGCCTTGAAAGACGGACGTGTCGGCATTGAGGGCTGTGACATCAATGTCGTATCCCTGGAGCCCGAGGAAGCATTTCACCGTGCTTTTCGCTACGAGGAGTTCGACGTTACGGAAATCTCCATGAGCAGCCACATGATGACTACTGCGCGTGGCGACAATCAGTACGTAGGTATTCCAGCCTTTCTGTCACGCGTTTTCCGCCATTCCGGCATCTATGTGCGTACCGACCGTATCCGCAAGCCCGAAGATCTGAAAGGCAAAATCATTGGTGTGCCCGAATACCAGATCACAGCTAACGTCTGGATCCGGGGCATCTTGCAAGATGAGTTCGGTATCCGCCCCAATCAGATCAAATGGGTACGCGGAGGGATCGAAGAACCAGGCCGGGGCGAGCGCGCTCCCATTGATCTGCCAGATGACATCAGCCTGGAGCAGATCCCGGATGACCGCACCTTGTCGGACATGTTGGAAAAAGGCGAAATCGACGGATACATCGGAGCACGAGCACCTTCATGCTTTCTGCGTAACGCCCCCAATGTGGGCCGTCTGTTCGGAGATGAGTACGTGGAAGTAGAAAAAGACTATTTCCGCCGCACGGGCATCTTCCCGATCATGCATATGGTTGGCATCCGCAAGTCTCTGGTACAGGACAACCCCTGGCTGCCGGTCAGTGTGTACAAGTCCTTTCTGAAGGCCAAAGAGCTGGCCGTGCATGAACTGAACGAGTTGTGCCATCTGGCTGTCACCCTGCCGTGGATGGTGCACCATCACAATGAAGCCAAAGCCTTGATGGGAGAGGACTACTGGCCCTATGGCCTGGAGGCAAATCGCCACACCATCCAGACCTTTGCGCAGTACCACCACGATCAGGGCATGTCGCAACGCCTGGTCAAGCCCGAGGAACTGTTCGCGGCCTCCTCGCTGGACCTCTCCAAGATATAAGGCAAAACCGGCATGAAGGCTCCCGTTTTCAATTACTACGCCCCCGAAACGCTGGCTCAGGCACTGGGCTTGTTGGCCAATCAGGAAAACGCCCGTGTATTGGCTGGAGGCCAGTCCTTGCTGGCCATGCTCAATATGCGCTTTGCATTTCCGGACACGCTGGTCGATATCAACCAGTTGCCCGAACTGTCCTACCTGCAAGAGCAAGAGAATGGCGATATCGCGATGGGTGCCATGACACGCCAGCGCGACATTGAATTTTCCGAGCTGGTGGCAACACGTCTGCCGCTCTGGAAGGATGCAATCCTCAACGTCGGGCATCGCCAGACCCGTAACCGAGGAACAGTGGGCGGCAGCCTTTGTCAGCTGGACCCTTCTGCCGAAATACCGACAGTCAGCATGGCGATGGATGCTGTGTTGACCGTCGCCAGCATACGTGGAGAACGAACACTTTCAATGGCCGATTTCCCGGCAGCCTACATGACCCCCAACATGCAGGCTGACGAGCTGTTGATCCGCGTCCAGGTGCAGCCGTGGCCCGCCAGTCACGGCTGGGCTTTTCTGGAGTTCTCCCGTCGGCATGGCGATTTCGCCATCGTGTCCTGCGCTGCCTTGCTGTTGCTGGATGAAGCCGGCTTGGTGAGTCGCGTCAGCATCACCCTGGGCGGAGTAGGTGCATTTCCCCTTCGCATGACCGAGGCAGAAAACGCCCTGCTGGGCACCCCGGCCAGCCCCTCAGATATCGAACGGGCCGCCGAACTATGTGGCCAGGTCGATGCTTCCAGCGATTGTTATGTCCAGGGCTGGTATCGCCAGCGGCTGGCCAAAGAATATACGGCGCGCGCCCTGCGGCTAGCGCTCTCTCGTACAGGACAACGGCATGAATAACCCCCTTCCTTCGGGCAGTCGCCCCATCACCCTGTGTGTCAATGGCCAGAACCTGACAGCCCATGCCGAGCCTCGTGTCAATCTGGCCGATTTCCTGCGCCACGATCTGGGTTTGACAGGGACCCATGTGGGCTGTGAGCACGGCGTCTGCGGCGCCTGCACCGTGCAGATTGACGGCCACTCAGCCCGTAGTTGCCTGATGCTGGCAGTACAGGCCCAAGGCAAGCATATCCGCACCATTGAAGGCCTTGCCAACGAGCAAGGCTGCTGGCATCCCATCCAGGAAGCCTTTCGCGAGCTGCATGCCCTGCAATGCGGTTTCTGTACGCCGGGCATCCTGATGTCCGTCGTTGAGCTGCTGGAGAACCACAGCGATCCCAGCCCCGAACTGATACGCGACGTGCTGTCCGGTCATCTATGCCGCTGTACCGGCTACCAGAATATTGTGCGTGCGGTACAGAAAGCCGCTGCTGCGTTGAGGGCCCGCCATGCTCATGAATGATCCTCACCAGCAGGAACAAGCCGCCTGCGGTCTGGGGCACTCCTTTCTGCGCCTGGAAGATGAAGCCTTGTTAACCGGGCAGGCCCAGTTTCTGGATGACATCCCCATGGAGGGTGTATTGCATGCGTGCTTTGTACGTAGTCCTCACGCGCACGCACGCATTCGTTCCATAGACCTGTCGGCAGCCCGAGCCTTACCTGGCGTACACGGAGTATTTACCGCGCAAGACCTGATGGGCGAATTAACTCATTGGCGTATGCCATTGGGCTTTGCCTTTGCCGTACTTCCAGAAAATACCGTCCCCTTCGTCCTGGCACGCGAAGAAGTCGCCTTCGTTGGCGAAGCGATTGCCGTGATCGTCGCCCAGTCCCGTCACATAGCCGAGGATGCTGCTGCACTGGTGGCTATCGACTTCGAAGTCCTGCCAGCGATTTCTGACCTGCGTCTGGCTCTGGAACCGAACGCAGCGGTGGTACGCACCGAGCTACAAAGCAATAGCCTGCAAAACTACACGCTGGCCTATGGCGATATCGATGCCGCCTTCCTTGATGCAGACATCCTCATCGAGGAGTCATTTTCAGCCCACCGCGGCTGTGCTCATCCCATCGAAGGGCGAGGCGTGCTTGCACGACTGGACCCCGCCGGCAACGAGTTGACCGTTTGGTCATCCACCCAGATGGCACACGAACTGCACTACACCCTGGCCCTGATGCTGGGCCATCGCGAAGATCAATTACGTGTGATCACCCCCGACGTAGGCGGCGGTTTTGGGGCAAAGTTCATGATCTACCCCGAAGAAATCGTCATTCCAGCTGTCGCCCGCCTGCTACGTCGTCCCATCAAATGGGTAGAAGACAGACGCGAGAACTTCCTGACCTCTATTCAGGAGCGCGACCAGGTATGGTCAGTATCTCTGGCGGCCGATAAAAACGGGCGCATACGCGGCCTGCGTGGCAGTTTCATCCATGACCACGGAGCCTACACGCCGCAGGGCACCAACGTCCCCTACAACGCAGCCTCATCCATGACGGGCCCCTATGTCGTTCCAGCTTTCAGTCTGACTGCTGACGTGGTCTACACCAACAAGGTGCCAGTGGCTACCGTACGCGGCGCAGGCTATCCGCAAGCCGCTTTCGTCATGGACAGATTAATGGACCGGCTCGCGCAACAGATCGGCATGGACCCCATCCGCTGCCGCGAACTGAACCTGATTCCTGCCGCCAAAATCCCCTACACCAAGCCGCTGAAATCCAGGGCGGGTATACCACTGGTTATCGACAGCGGAGACTTTCCCCGCATGCAAGCCATGGCAGAGCAGGCGATGGACCGCGACGGTTTTGAACAACGACGACAGGCGGCCCTTGCTCAAGGCCGTTATCTGGGCCAAAGCCTGGCTAATGCCGTCAAACCAACCGGTCGCGGCCCCTATGAGTCGGCCACCGTCAAGATTTTCCCATCCGGTCGAATTGCCGTGTTCACGGGAGCCCTGGCCATGGGCCAAGGCATCAAGACCTCGCTGGCGCAGATTTGCGCAGCACATTTCGGCGTGGAACCCGCAGGCATAGACGTTCATGCCGGCGATACACGTCACATCGGTGTGGGGATGGGCGGTTTCGCAAGTCGCCAGGCGATTATGGCGGGTACAGCCGTTGAACAGGCCTCCCGGCAACTACGTCATAAAGTGCTGCTGGCAGCAGCGGCCGTGCTGAAAGTTCCTCAAGAAACCCTGAACATTTCTTACGGCATCGTGCGTAGCAGCGCAACTGACACAACCATCAGCCTGGCTCGACTGGCCATGGAGCTCAAAGGTGTGCCGGGCTACAGCCTGCCTATCAAGACAGACCCTGGTTTGGAGAGCACCGCTCATTTTCACTGCGACGAGCAAACCTACGCCGGATCCACGCACGCCTGTGAAGTGGAGGTAGATGCCAGCACTGGCGCTATCCACATCACACGCTATCTGGCTGTGCAAGATTGCGGCACGCTCATCAACCCGATGATCGTGGAAGGTCAGGTCGTTGGCGGGGTCGTCCATGGTCTGGGCAATGCCTTGTTCGAACAGATGGCCTACGACGCCGAAGGTCAGCCCTTGTCCACCACTTGTGCAGAATATCTTCTGCCCACCGCCCCGGAAGTACCAAATATCGAGGTGTTGTTCTGCCCCTCCCCCACGCACTTGAATCCGCTAGGAGTCAAAGGCGTGGGCGAATGCTCCACCATCGCCGTCGCCGCCGTCGTGATCTCAGCCGTGGAGCAAGCACTGTCACCGCTGAATGTGCGCATCAACGAGTTCCCACTCAGCCCTATGCGGCTACTGGAACTGATCGATCAGGCCACGCAACCGACACAATAAAACAGGAAAGCTGCCATGAATTTCAAAAACCGGTTTCACATTCCTCTACCACTGGATCAGGCATGGACGCTCATGCTGGATGTACCGCGCATCATGCCTTGCCTGCCCGGAGCCAAACTGACTGATGTCTTGGACGGCAACAAGTACCAGGGTTCGGTTTCAGTCAAACTCGGGCCGATCAAACTTTCTTTTGATGGCACTGCGGAGCTGGTCAACACCGATGAGGAAAATCATATTGCCTATCTGCGTGGCGCCGGTCTGGACCCCAAGGGACGCGGTTCAGCCAGCTCGGACTTCAGCTTTGCGCTGACACCGTCACCAGAAGGAGGGACCGACGTGGAGGTCAGCACAGAACTGACCTTGTCAGGAGCTGTGGCCCAATATGGACGCGGCAGCGGCATGATCGCCGAAGTGGCCGGGCAGATCCTGGGCCAGTTCGAGCGCAACCTTGCGCGCATGGTGCAGGGTGACGCCAATCCTGCACAGGGCTCTGACGCCCCCGCCTTCCCCAGCAGCCAGGGCATGACAGCCGCAGCTGGCGCTGCGGTTGCCAACATGCCCTCAACAGCTGCCACGCCAGTTTCCACTATCGAAGCCCAAGCCATCCTTTATCAATCCCAAGCCGTACTCGCTCAAACCCAGCAGCTACAGGCCCAGATGCAACAAACCCTGCTAAGGCTGCAAGCACGTGGCCGACAGGATGATGACTCTGCAGGCGAGCTCAATATGCTATCTATCGGTCTCAAAGCCTTCTGGTCGCAGATACGTTATCGAGTGGGAAGACTGTTCGGGCGCAAGGACCCCGCGTAAAGCTTACGAGGAAACTAAGCGCCTTGTACCCGGCGCTTAGACTGCCCCTGAAAATGCCAATCAGGTATCAATCGGCTGCCAACACGCAGTTATTAAAATCGCCTGACAAACTCTTGATTTAAAACAGAGAAACTTTCACCAAGAAAAAGCGATAAAGCAGCACACTGATTATATTTTTCAGCAAGTCGGGAAATAACTGAGAGATTGAGCATGGACAGCACCAGGTGGAAACGAATACAAAATAAGAATGCAGCGCCTACCTTTCCAAGTCTGGCGCTGTCCTCCCTATAATCGCCGACCTTGTTACTACCGCCCCGTTGGGGCTTATCCTGCCATCAAGCTGTGGCCTCACCAGTCACAGCTAATTGGTCACACTCTTGATGTCTGGCTTAAGCATGAAGAATCACACCGAGTTAAAGCAAGAGAAAGGACCGAAATCCGGCGAGGCCGAATCCCTCGGCCCAGTAAAAGAAGAAAATGCCGAATTATTTCGGCAAAAGCTGTGGTCGCGTTCCGGCTTTCTGGTTCGACGTCTGAACCAAATCCATTACGCCATGTTCTACGAAGAATGCAAAAGCGATATCACCCCTGTCCAGCACGGGGTACTGTCCGTCTTGATGGGCTCACCCTGGCTAGACCAAACTACCATAGGCTATGAGCTTGGTCTGGACCGCACGACCTCCGCAGAAGTTATCCGCCGTCTGGAAGAAAAAGGACTGCTGGGACGACGCGTCAACCCTGATGACCGCCGCTCGCGCCAAACCTACATTACCGAGGCCGGCCTGGCCGTCATGCAAGGACTGAGCGCTGGCATGAACAAGGCACAGGAGCGTCTGCTGGACCCACTGACGGCAAAGCAACGTCAGGTATTCATGGATATGCTGACCCGCATTGTGGAGCACAACAATCAATATGGGCGCGCTGCCCTGAGGAATATGTAGCCTGGTCGTAAATTTGAGCAAAACCCCGATATAGCTCACTTTTACTCCAGCCTTTATTCACCCTGCGCCCCCTCTCCCACAAAGTCGCTACGCAAAATGCCATGCCGCTGCAACTTGTCGTAAAAGGTTTTGCGCGGGATACGCAGATCCTGCAAGGTCGCCTTGATATCGCCACGATGGCGTGCCAGCGCCTGACGTATCTGCTGCGACTCGAACTGCTCCATGCGGGCGGGCAGGCTCAAGTCCTCGTTTTCCAGCTCCTTGATCTCCGGGTGCTGCACACCCAGCACTTCACGTTGCGCAAAGTGTGCCAGCTCGCGCACATTGCCCGGCCAGTGATGTGACTGCATATAGGCCAGACTGCGCGCATCGGGCATCTTTTGCGGCATACCGTACTTCTTGGCAGCCAGCGCCGCAAAGTGAGCGAACAGCATGGGGATATCCTCCTTGCGCTCCCGCAAAGGCGGCAGGCGCAAGGTAACCACGTTGAGTCGGTAATACAAATCGGCGCGGAAGTTCGCACGCTGGGCGGGGTCGGACAAATCCACCTTGCTGGCGGCAACGACGCGGATATCTACCGGGTGCTCTTCGTTGGAACCCAAAGGAGTTACGCAACGGGTTTCCAGCACACGCAGCAAGCGCACCTGTGCAATCATGGGCATGCTTTCGATTTCATCCAGAAACAGCGTGCCACGGTGTGCATGTTCAACACTGCCTACACGTCTGCGCTGCGCGCCCGTGAATGCTCCGGCTTCGTGG
This sequence comes from Alcaligenes sp. Me129, assembly GCF_050487245.1. NCBI lineage: Bacteria > Pseudomonadati > Pseudomonadota > Betaproteobacteria > Burkholderiales > Alcaligenaceae > Alcaligenes > Alcaligenes sp. Me129. Next base: position 90,130 of record NZ_JBKQGX010000015.1, on the reverse strand, counting down.
CCGAACAGCTCGCTTTCAATAATGGTTTCAGGCAAGGCACCACAATTCAGCGCCACAAAACGATGCTGTGCTCGGGCGCTCCAGCGGTGCAGCAACATGGCCACCACTTCCTTGCCTGTGCCGGTTTCCCCTTCCACCAGCACATCCACATCGGACTGTGCCAGATGCCGCAAGGTAGTGCGTAAATTGACCATGACCTCGGAATTACCCAGGAGCGCCGGGCCTTGACCATCCTCGTCCAGTTCTTCGCGCAAGGCACGGTTTTGCAGAACCAGACTGCGCTGCATGGCGGCATGACGTATTACCGTCAGCAGGCGTTCGGCCTGATAGGGCTTGGTCAGAAAATCAAAGGCGCCATCGTGCATGGCCTGTACGGCCATATCAATATCGCCGTGGCCGGTAATCAGCACGACGGGCTGCTCGGGATCGCGAGCATGCAAGGCTTGCATCAGCGCCAGACCATCCATGCCCGGCATGCGAATGTCCGTCACCACCACACCCGGATAATCCTTGGGCAAGCGACTCAGGGCCTCCTGCCCGCTGGCACAGGCCACCACTTTCAGGCCCGCCAGTTCCAGACTTTGCACCACGGCGGCACGCAGGTCCGCATCATCATCAACAAACGCGACTTCCATTCTTATCTCTCTCCCTGGCCCAGCTCGCTATCGGCATTGCGCAGCACGATATGGAACGTGGCGCCACCCAGGCGCGAAGGCCCTTCTTCCAAACGGCCACCCAGGGCCGCCACAATATCGTGCGAGATCACCAGCCCCAAGCCCACACCTTGACGGCGGCTGGAGCTAAAGGGCGTAAACAGGCGCTGGCGGATTTCCGGACTCAGGCCGGGGCCGTTGTCAGAAACCACAATGCGCACATGCTGCTGCTCGCTCATCACTTCAATACGAATGCGCCCCTGACGGCTCCCTTCCAGAGCATCAAGCGCATTACGCAGTAAATTCACAAGAACCTGTTCCAGGCGTACCGGCAAAGCCCATACACGCACAGATTCGTTCACGCCTTCCAGCTCCAGATCTACACCCTGTGCCCTTGCCCGGTGTTCCAATAATTGCCAGGCGCTATCCACGGCCGAGCGTACCCGTACCGGGCCTTCCTGCTCTTTGGGCTTGCGAGCGTAATGGCACAGCTGAGAGGTAATGCTGCCGATGCGTTGGGTCAACGTCTGGATGCGGGACAGGTTCTGCCGTGCCGTTTCCGTCTGGCCCTGATCCAGCAAACGCAAGGTGTTGTCGGCATAGACCTCAATCGCCGCCACGGGCTGGTTGATCTCGTGAGCCACCCCCGCCGTCACCTGCCCCAGAAAGGACAGCTTCTCGGCCTGCTCCAACTGTTCACGCAGATCACGTGCACGCGAACGGGCTTCCTGCAGGGCCTGCATCTCCTGTTCCAGGCGGCGACGCGCCACCTGCAACTGGGCGGTGCGGGACTCCACCGCTTCTTCAAGGGCATCACGCAGCAACTCCTGCCGCGCCTGGGCTTCCCGGCGCTGTTGATTGCGTTGCAGCGCCAAGGCCGTCAGCACCAGCGCCGCAAACAACAGCCCCATCACCGTCAGACGGGATTGAAAGGCCTGGGTCTGCAACGCAGCATCCATGGGAGCCATCGCGTGCAAAACCCAATCACTGCCTAAAACAGGCTGCTGCACATGCAAAAAGCGCTCCTGCCCCAGTGTCCAGAAGGAGGCCCGTTCGCCGGAATCCGACATATTCAAGCCCACTGACTCCAAGGGCTCATTACCAAACTGCTGACTGGCCCGCAGCTTGACCAGTTGCTCGGGCGCGGCTTGATCCAGACTATGCAAACGCCAGTCCGGTTCACCACTTAGCAGGATCACGCCATTGGGATCGCTTACAAACATGCGATCGCCATAACCTTCCCATTCTTTTTCCAGCAGATCGAATACCAGCTTGATGACGACCACACCAACCGGCTTGCCGTCCTGATCTTGCACCATGCGTGAAATGTACAAACCCGCCTTGCCGCTGGCAGTCCCCAAGGCAAAGTATTCCGCATGCCCCTGCTCCAGGGCTTTGGTGAAGTAAGGGCGGAAACCGTAATGATTGCCCACGAAGCTGTCGGGCTCCTGCCAGTTACTGGACACCAGCGTCTGCGAATGAATATCCAGCAGGTACAGAACAGGAGCGCCCGTATCTTCGGCCAATTGCTGGAACTTGCGATTCAAAGCCTCGGCATCACCATAGGCAGGATTGCCCATCAGGTATTGGCGCAGAGCCTCGTCCTGTGCAAGAGCAAAGGACAAGGTGCGGAATTTGTCTCGGATAGTCCTGATCCAGCCGGCATTACCGCGCATCAAGGAATCAAGCCGCTGTTCGCTTTGTGTCAGCAGACGAGCCGTGCCCAAATCGGCCGAACGCCAGAAGGCAAACAGCCCCAGTACGACGGCCAAGCTCAGCAGCAGCAACCATTCGAGCCTGAAGCGCCGCCGCATGCCCGAAGAAACCGGAATGGAGTTCATGAAACCTGTGCGAAATATCGCCAAAAATTAGTAATAGCTGTGCGGATTTTCGCACACATAAGCAGATAGCGGGGAAGTTTCCTGTCCGCAAGCCGCTTATTTACTGGTTTTCTGCCGGTGAACAGATTGGCACGGATGTTGCTTTAGTCATGAGCTTATGGGCCGGGACAAGGATTCCGGCGAGCTTAAACCGCCTGCCCACACACAATTCCAAGCAGGCCACCAGCTGACTGCCAGGTCGGCTACATCAAGTCACGGAGACGACATCATGATGGATATAAGCACAGGAGACCGTTCGGTACCGCAGATCGTCAAAATCAAGTGGTATCGAATTTTGTACGTACAGGTCATCATCGCCATCACTATCGGGATTTTGCTGGGCCATTTTTACCCCTCGCTGGGCGAGGGCATGAAGCCTTTGGGCGATGCCTTCATCAAGCTGGTCAAAATGATTATTGCGCCCGTCATTTTCCTGACGGTAGCCACCGGCATTGCCGCCATGACAGACCTGCAAAAAGTGGGCCGTGTGGTGGGCAAGGCCATGATTTACTTTCTGACTTTCTCCACGCTGGCCCTGATTGTAGGCTTGGTGGTCAGCAATATCGTGCAGCCCGGCCATGGCATGAACATTGACCCCAGCACCCTGGACCCCAGCTCTATCCAGGGCTACGTGCAGCAAGCCCATGACAGCACGCTGACGGGCTTTTTGATGAACATCATCCCCGCCACCCTGATCAGCCCCTTTACCGGCGGCGACATTCTGCAGGTGCTGTTTGTGGCCGTGCTGTTTGGTATTGCCCTGGCCGCTGTGGGCGATCACGGCAAACCCGTGCTGAAACTGCTGCAAGCCTTGATGACGCCTGTTTTCAAGCTGGTTGCCATCCTGATGAAAGCCGCTCCCATCGGGGCCTTCGGTGCCATCTCTTTCACCATCGGCAAATACGGGATTGAATCCGTGTCCAGCCTGGCGCTGCTGGTGGTGACTTTCTACGTCACCTCCGTGCTTTTTGTGCTGATCATTCTGGGTGCCGTGGCCCGCTACAACGGCTTTTCCATCACCAAGCTGATCCGCTACATTCGTGAAGAACTGCTGCTGGTGCTGGGTACCAGCTCCTCGGAAGCGGCTTTGCCTACCTTGATGCAGAAGATGGAACGCGCCGGGTGTGGCAAGTCGGTTGTGGGCCTGGTTGTACCTACCGGCTACTCCTTCAACCTGGACGGCACCAATATCTACATGACCATGGCGGCCCTGTTCATCGCCCAGGCTTGTGATATTCCACTAACCTTGCAGCAGCAGGTTCTGCTATTGCTGGTTGCCATGCTCAGCTCCAAAGGCGCGGCGGGTGTGACGGGGGCCGGTTTCATTACCTTGGCGGCCACCCTGTCCGTGGTGCCTTCAGTGCCTATCGCTGGCATGACTCTGATCCTGGGGATTGACCGCTTCATGTCCGAATGCCGTGCGCTGACCAATCTGGTGGGCAATGCGGTTGCCACCATTGTGGTTGCCCGCTGGGAAGGCGAACTGGATGCCGATCAACTTAACAGCGCCATGAATGGCGAGCTGCCACCACTGGATACCAGTGTCACCTTGCATCAGCGTGGTGACATGGAGATTCCCGCTCAAGAGGCCAGCGAGCCGCGCGCGACTGTTGCAGCCTGATTCGGGCACTTGAAAAGAAAGGCCGGTTTTCAATTGAGAACCGGCCTTTTGCTTGTCTGCATGTTCTGGCCAAGCTGCTCCCGCTCGTATTGCTTTGGGCAGGTCGTTAGCGACTCAGTCAGACCGAAGGAAACTGCACAATCTCGCTGTCTGGCGTCCAGGCAGGGTATTTATCCATGATGCTCAGGAACAAAGGGCTGGACTGAAAGTTCAGCAACCAGGTCGACAAGGCCGTCCAAGGCTGCGCATCAAACCAGCCCCTGTTCACTTGTGCGAATTGCCGCACAAAGGGGGCAATCGCCAAATCTGCCAGACAAGGACGCTGTCCCATCAGGTAGCCCTGCTGTTCGATGCGGGCATTCAGGCCCATCAATAATTCACTGGCTTGGGCTCTATGCAGGGCCGAAAAACTGGCTGCATCCGTGAATTGTTCATCCTCGGTATGGCGATCCGGGTATTTATAGCAATCCAGATGCCGCTTGAAAGGCCCGTCATTGGCCGCAATCAGGGCCAGCATTTGCTCGACATCGCCCTGCTCAGGCTGCAAATACTGCTTGGGATCTTGAATCGCCAAAGCCCAACGCATGATGTCCAGGCTTTCATCAATAACCTTGCCATCGGGCAAGACCAGCACCGGGACGGTGGCTTTGGGAGAGGCCAGGCGCAGGGCCTCGGGTTTGTCGCGCAGTACGACTTCGCGCAACTGACAAGTTACGCCGCTGGCCGCAATAGCCAGCCGTGCCCGCATGGCATAGGGGCAACGGCGAAAGGAATACAAAATGGGCAGATCAGATAAGGACATGCTCAATCCCGTTAAAAAGCCGCGCCACAGGCACGGACTTAAAGCGCTGGCGTTTATGCAAAGCGCCCTTCTGTAGCAGAAGGGCGGACTATAAACGACGCAGCGCCAGAATCAAGCTAGTAGAGGTAACACAGTGGCCCGATCAGGGCTAGGCGTCCTTGCCGTGCTGAGCCAGCAGGCGTTGCTCTTCCGCCTTGCGGCGGGCGGCTTCACGGCGCTCGGTCAACTCGTCCATGCTGACGCCAATGTGACGCTCTTCACGCTCGCGCGCCAAAGCCACTTGCTTTTGACGCTCACGGAAACGCTCGATTTGCTCGGGGGAACTGTGGCCGTGGCAGTAGGGACAGCTGACGCCTTCTTCGAACTGGGGCGAGGCTTTTTCCTCTTCGCTGATAGGCATGCGACAGGCACGGCAGAAATCATAATCGCCGGGTTCCAGACCGTGACGCACCGATACGCGCTCGTCGAACACAAAGCAGTCACCATCCCACAGGCTTTCTGCCGCTGGAATCTCTTCCAGATATTTCAAAATGCCGCCTTGCAGGTGGTAAACCTGATCAAAGCCTTGCGAACGCATGAAGGCCGTGGATTTTTCACAGCGGATACCGCCGGTACAGAACATGGCCACGCGCGGTTTGCCATGCAAGACACCGCCTTCCTTGGACTGCTCGGCCACCCACTGAGGAAACTCGGTAAAGCTTTGGGTCTTGGGGTTGATGGCACGGTTAAAAGTGCCAATACCCACTTCGTAATCGTTGCGGGTATCCACCACCACCACGTCCGGATCGCTGATCAGGGCATTCCAGTCTTCGGGAGCAACATACTCGCCCACCATTTCGGCGGTTTTCAGATCCGGTACGCCCAGGGTAACGATCTCTTTTTTCAGCTTCACCTTGAGGCGGTAAAACGGAGCCTTGTCGGCATAGGATTCTTTATGCACCAGGCCAGAAATACGTGGATCGGAGTTCAGATATGCCAAGACGGCACGAATACCCTCCTGAGGGCCGGCAATCGTGCCGTTAATCCCTTCGCGCGCCAGCAACAGCGTGCCCTTGACCTCGTGCTGCTCGCAAAAAGCAAACAAGGGGTCGCGCATTTGGGCGAAATCGGGCAATTCCACGAACTTATATAAAGCCGCGATCAGGTAGGTAGACATAGGTAAACGAATTCTCTGGATAGAAGCGGTGGCGCAGCCCGCAGGCGGTAGGACAGCGTAGGCCGTCGTACACTATACGCGACTGATACCCCTTGGGCCTTTGACGCCCGTCAAAAAAATAGGGCGGGCCGGGGATTCAACTTTAAAATCATAACGCTAAAGCCGTCAGGCCGCATCTGGCCCCGGTCCCTGTTTCACTTTGCACGAGAGCTATGGATTCCGTAACACAAGCAGTCCTCGGTGCCAGCATCTGCGGCTCCCTCCTCGGGCGGCAGTATGGCCGCAAGGCGGTCCTGTCCGGTGCCATCATCGCCACCCTGCCCGATCTGGATGTCTTCATTCAATATGGGGACCCGATTACCTCCATGGTCAGTCATCGGGGTTTCTCGCACTCTTTGTTTGTGTTGAGCGCGGCAGGCATCCTGGTCACCCTTTTATGGCGACTGCTGTTTCCACAAGCACGTGCCTCTGCGGGGAGGCTGGGGCTGGCGGTCTGGCTGGCGCTGATTACCCACCCTCTTCTGGATGCCTTTACCAGTTACGGAACGCAATTGCTGTGGCCTTTGGCCGCTACCCCGGCAACCTGGTCCAGCATCTTCATTATTGACCCGCTCTATACCGTGCCCTTACTGATCGCCACGATCATAGGCTTGATACGTGGGCCGGTACCCGCAACGATACGGGCCTGCAACTGGGCCTTGCTCTTGAGCAGCCTGTATCTGGCAGCCTCGGTAGGTGCCAAGTTCTGGGCCGAGCAACAGGCAACCGCACAGCTCAAACAAGAGCAGGTGGAAATCGCGCGGGTATACTCCGCCGCCCAACCCATGAACATCCTGCTCTGGCGTGTACTGGTGCGCGACACACAGGACCGGGAATGCGAAGTCATGGTGGGCCTGCTGGACCGGCTGCGTGCACCCAAGGGGCATCAATACGAATCCCTGTGCCTGCCCGTTCATAGCGACTACACCCAGCTGTTCCCCCCCTTGAAACAGCTGGAGCAACTGCGCTGGTTTTCGGACGATTGGCTGCGCTACGACATCATCGATGACCTGCTGGTGGTCAGTGATATACGCATGAGCCTGGGCCCTGGCCAGTACAGTTTCCGCTTTGTCGTAGCCGAACGCATTGCCGACGACACCTGGTTGCCGGTGATTCCGTATCGTTGGGCCAGTGGCCACAATATTGCTTTGCTAAAGCCCGTTCTGCGTCGTATTTGGGAGCCGACTCCACCGCTACCGCTACAAGAATGGGCCAAACGCATTGATGCCGGCGTGCCTATTCCCAGGGCAAGCCCAGACTTCCAGGACATGGATTAAGCAAGGCCAAAAACCAGAGACGGAGACGGGCCTGTGCAGGGTGGGCATAGCCAACTGTTGCTAGCCCGCCCGGCCGCGTGTAGCACGCACTCCTGAAACATAAGGTCCTAGCTTGATACAAAATACGAAGTGGTGAAGCTATAAAATTGCGTCCTGCCCGATAGGGGTTTTAACGTATTGCCAACGCATCAAAAGCACCAATCACTTTCATCATGAATTTAAAAAAACTATCTGTTTTCGCCACGCTGGGCCTTTGCATCGCTATTGCGGGCTGCAACAGCGAAGAAGCGACAGAAGCACCATCTCAAGCGGTCTCGTCCGAGCAAGGCTTTATCCAGAAATACAATGCCTATGTTGAAGTCGCCAATAGCTTGCATACGCCTTTCTACCGTGCGCTTTCCGATTATCAAACCGTCTACGAGCCTGCCGTGCGCTCGGGCAAGAAACTGGATAACTATTCCGTTGTTTCACTGGTAAGCATCAAGAACACCCAGGAAAAACTGAAATCCGCCTTGGCACTGGAAGCCAACATGCCGGAAATAGATGGACCAGCAAAGCAGTTTGATGACTCCTTGACCAAGCTGGCACCTCTCAATTCCGAGTTGAACAACTATGCCGAATCAAAAGAGTTTCTGACGGATGGCGGCAAAAAGGCAGCCGACAATAACGAGGCGTTCGTCAGCGCCCTGACAGAAGTCGTACAGGCAGAGGCTGCATTTCTCCAAGGTATTCAGAAACAGGATGAGATAAACATCCAGACCTCTTTCGATAAAGCTCCCAAGGACTCAATGGAGCATTACCGTTTGGGTGCCGTGCTGTTCAGCAAGCAGGCCATGAACAAGGTCGATGCTATTTTCGAGCAGCAGGGAGCAAAAGAGAGCATTCCCCCCTTCCAGGAAAGTCTTGACCAGGCAGCCGCGATGATCAGCAACTGGGATAAAAAATTCAAGGAAGAAACGCCACAAGGATGCCCAAGAATCATGTCGAAGATGAATGAATTCCTGGCTCAGGGCAGAAGCGTCATCCAGCATGCCTCTGAAGGCAATTACGTACCTCAGCAAGGCTCGATCAGCTGGCAGATCAATAACCCCATAAAAAATGACGCCAGCAGCTTGCAATTGAAATTCAATGCAATGATCGGGGCGCTTAACTATCCCCGCTGCTAATGGCGCCCAGAGACTGAGCTTGAAGCCGTAAATCTGGCGTCAGGCTCCAGTCTCAATGCAGGCAGTCATGCCGGCTCTGGCCGGCACGCTTTGTATTGAAGCGACCTACACAATCAGCACCCACGCTGCGCCTTTGGCTTAGTGCCTCCGAGGGGGCTTTTTACCGGGGGCGCCAAGCTTTGGGGCAGCACGGCGACAAAAAAAACCCTGGACGATTACGTCCAGGGTTTAAATTTACCCACTACGGTCACTACAAAATGACACCCGGCGCTCTGTCAAACCCGAGGATCACAAACAAGCCTTACTTCAGCATCCCTTCAACACGCTGGCGCAAGGCCGGGTCCTGCTGAATCGCCAGACTGATACCGTTGTAGTCCGCCAGATCCATGCCATTAGCACTGACCACGCCTACCAGGCGCTGGTCGGCTTCCTGAACAATAGCCTGACGCTCTGCATCACTTTTGGCCGCATCCAGACGCGGCTGATATTCCGAAGCAGTTTGAGCGACCTTCTTGTAGGTGCGCGCATATTGCTCCAGCTGAGAATCCGTAGGTTTAACGACCTGGGTGGCAGCAGGGGCTGCCGAGTTGGCCGGAGCCGCATTGCCCTGGGCCATCGCAAAAGGGCTGTACATGCCAAATGCGACTGCGGTAGCAGCAAGAAAAGCTTTAACTGAGGGCTGCATGGATAGAACCTCCTAAACAGAGTCAATGAACGACCATCATGACAAGAGCGGCAGCAGCTTACAAGTTTCTCAATGTAGTTTCGTGTATCTGCATGCCACCCTTCCCGTTACAGACTTCAGTCGCGCGAGTAAGGACGTCCGTTAAAGTCCACGGTTACCAAATTGCCGTCCATCTGGCCCATGCCGGGTGAATTGGCGGGCATGCCTGGCGCGGCCACTCCACGCACACTGCCATCATTCATCATGCGTTTGACGACCTTGGCAGGCACATGGCCTTCAATCAATTGCCCCGTCTCTTCAATCATCGCGGTGTGGCAGGACGCCAGGTTCTCCGGCACTCTCAAAAGCCGCTTCACGTCTTGAATCTTCACGACCTTGACCTCTTTGACCTCAAAGCCTTCATCGCGCATGTGCTGTGCCCAGCCCCCACAACAACCACAGTTAGGATCCTGGTACATCGTAATAACGGGACCCTCTGCCAACGCCATGGAACTGAAGGCCATCAGGCTGGCCGTCAACAATAAAGGTTTAATCACAATTACATTCCTGTTTTGCAGCGCCACGGCGCTCTGGTTGACACTCTCATGCACTTGACTAAGACTAGGCACTCGCAAAAAAGTTTAACAAAACACACTAATCCGTCCTGATCCGCTATGAGTCTTGATTCCGTCAAACAGTTTTTTAACGAACACGCTGCCGATATTCAGGTAATTGAAACCACCGAAAGCACAGCCACCGTCGTGCTGGCTGCTCAAGTGCACCAAGTCGAGCCGGGACAAATTGCCAAGACGCTTAGCTTGAAAGTGGGCGATAAAGTAGTGCTGCTGGTCGCTCGAGGTGATGCCCGTCTGGACAACAAGAAGCTGCGTACCGCCTTCGGTACGCGCGTAAAAATGCTGGACCTGGAAAGCACTGAAGCCTTGACGGGTCACCCGGTTGGCGGGGTCTGCCCCTTTGGTCTGGCTACCCCGCTGGAGATTTACTGCGATCTGTCCTTGCAGGACTACGACACGGTCTTGCCCGCAGCAGGCTCTATTAATTCTGCGGTACGCATCACCCCGCAGCGCCTGGCCGAGCTGACCAGCGCGCAATGGATTGATGTGACTCAGCCGCCCCCAGCTCAGTCCTGACCCCCACCTGCGATTGGATCAGAGGTTGACCTGCTGCCTTGTGCTCCCCAGGCACAGGCAAGCCTGCCCGTCGCTGACAGGTAAACAGATGTGTAAGTTGAATACGTACATGACCAGGCGACAAAAAACGCCATAAGAGCCCAGGGCATGGGGACGCGGCCATAAGGTATTTTCAGAAAATAAGCGGGTTCGTCCTTGCCATATCTGGTAACGAATGCCCTTTCTATCCTGATTAGGATAAGACATCGGATTTCAAATTAACTTTGTCTATCCCAGAGGAAAAAATGCCCCACCTATTATTGCTGGAGACAGATTCAGCTTTTATAAGCCTTTTTTTGGCACTGGCGCGGCAGATGAACTTTTCCGCCATCGCTGCAAATACGCCAGAAGATGTTCTGATCCGTTATCACCAGAAAACTCCTGATGCCCTGCTGTTTGGCCCCAGTGTCAGCGCCCTGCAGGCCCAGGAGTTGAGCCGTCGCATCGGACTGGATGCGGTGGAAAGCTATACCTTGCACGCCTACAGTGGCTCGACCCGGCAAGACCAGGCGCAATTGCGCACCTTGCTGGAGCAATTAAAAGCCAAGTATCAAAACGGTGCCTGTGCTTTTCAAGCCGAGCAGCATCATGACTTTGGCGAGTTTGTAGGCTGTTCCGCCCCCATGAAAAAACTCTATGAAGAAATCAGCAAAGTGGCCAGCACCGACCTGCCTGTGCTGCTGATTGGCGAGAGTGGTACCGGCAAGGAACTGGCGGCCCGGGCTATTCACCGCTGCAGCGCTCGCAAGGAGCAGGCGTATGTGCCCATCAACTGTTCAGCCATTTCAGAACAACTGATCGAAAGCGAGCTGTTCGGCCACGAAAAAGGCAGCTTTACCGGAGCCGAACGTAATCGGCAGGGCTACTTTGAACTGGCGGACCAGGGCACGCTGTTCCTGGACGAAATCACCGAAATGCCCATAGACGCCCAAACCAAGCTGCTGCGCGCATTGGAAAATGGCGAATACATGAAGGTAGGTGGCGACAAGTTGATCAAACATGATGCCCGCATCATCGCTGCGACCAATCGCCCGCCCATGCGCGCTATTGAGGACAAGAAACTGCGCGAAGATCTGTATTACCGCCTGGGGGTCTTTCCGATTCAAATTTCCCCCCTGCGTGAACGCGGCGACGATGCCGTCCTGATCGCCAAGCACTTGGTAGAACAGCTGAATCAGGAGCATCAGCAGAACCGCTCACTGAGCCTGGCCAGCATGAAGGAGATCGAGCGCTATCACTGGCCGGGCAATATACGCCAGCTACGCAATGCGGTACTGCGCAGCTATGTAATGAGCAACAGCGATCAAGTGGAAATCAATATGGAGGCCGACCCCATGGAATAAATGCTTGCCCAGTGTGGAACTGAGCAAGCTTGGCAAAAACTTACTGGGCAACGGCAGGCTTCATGGAGTCTGCCAGCGCATGAGCATGCCGCAAGTGTTGCTGCAGCATGGGCAAAGCGTCCTGAGCAAAACCCATGACTTCCTTGTCTTTACCATCCTTGATGTAGTCCTCAAAGAGCTTGATGGTGTCCTCATGCGCTTTGACTGCCGCTTCGTTGGCATAGTCCGCATCGAACTGTTCACCCTCCGCGCCCTCAAGCATGGAGATCTTGCCGCGCTGCATCAGGCTGGGCTCGGTGGGCAGCTCCACCTTGCGGGCCTGTGCCAGCGTCTGCAGTTCCTTGGCCAGCTGCTCGTGGTCGTCGATCATCATTTGTGCAAATTCGACCACTCTATCGTTGTTGCTGCGCTCCAGAGCCAGCTTGGCTGCCTTCACTTCAAAATGTCCCGATTGTGCCGCATCTCTCAAGAACCCTTTATCCGGAGAAAACAGCTCAATGGCAGAAGCACTGCGAACACTCAAACCCAATACCAGACCCGCCGCCAGCGCCAAACACATCAGATGTCTTACTCGCATCGCACACCTCCAAAAACGTCAGTCATTGCCTGAAACCAGAACATCTTTGCTGACCTGAGGCCAATCAGCATGGCCAGCAAAGCCTTGACGGTGTCCTAGCAAGGACCGTACCCGCGCCTTGAACCTTGGGGCAGGAACGGAACTTGCTATGTAGATAGCACAGGGCCTGGATCATCCCGGCAACTGTGTCCGAAGAACTGTCGGTTCTCATCACCAACCACAAGGAGACGCCACCATGAAGCTGGAAATGGTTCCGCAGCTGCACATGCAGCAAACCCTCTCGCAGCGACTGCAACAGTCCGCACAAATCCTGCAGCTCTCGGCGCAGGAGCTGCAAACGCTGGTACAAGACAGCCTGCAAGACAATCCCCTACTGGAACCCGCTCCAGAACCCGCCGCCCCCGTACGAGAGGGCCTGTCCCATCCTGTGTCCAGCCAAAGCGCTCACCTGATCGATAAGCACGACATAAGCCCGGCTCCGCGCAGCCGTGACGAACAGATCCTGGAGCATGTACGTTTGAGTCACGCCAGTGAGCGCTGCAAGGCCTTATGTGCCCTGATCGTGAACGCACTGGATGACAACGGTTACTTGCGCGATCACTTTGAAGACCTGCTCCCCGCCGGCTACGAAGACATCCCCCTTGCCGAATGGCAAACCGCGCTGGCGCTGGTCCAGTCCCTGTCTGTTCCCGGCACAGGCGCCCACTGCCTGTCCGACGCGTTGCGCTTGCAGATCCAGGCGCGTCAGTCTCTTGACCCGGTTCTGAAACAGAGACTGCTCAAGTTAGTGGCTACCGAGCTGCCTGCGCTGGCGCAAGCCGAGTGGTCACAAGTGCAGAGCCGCCTGAATCTGTCCGATGCAGACTTTCATCAGGCGCTGCGCGAACTGCAAAGCCTGGACCCCAACCCCGGTCTGGCTTATCTGGAGCCGTTCCGCCAAGCCATTACGCCAGACGTCCACGTCTACCGCGATGGCAAGCATTGGCGTGTGCTCGCGGACCCTCGCAGCCTGCCACGCGTTCAGGTGCATCAAGAATATGCCGCCACCCTGGAGCAACAGGCACGCACGCAACAGAACCGCCCTTTGCACAGCGCCCTGACTCAGGCTCGCTGGCTGGCCGAGAGTCTGGCGATGCGACGCAGTACGGTGTGCCGTGTCGCTGAATTCATCGTCCGGCACCAGATCCTTTTTTTCGAGCTAGGTGAGCAAGGCCTGCAACCCCTGCGCATCAGCGATCTGGCCAAGGAGCTGGATCTGCATCAATCCACCATCTCCAGAGCGACTGCCAACAAGTACATGAGCACTCCTTTTGGCACCTTGAGCTTCAGGCATTTTTTCTCCGGCGAGCTGGAGACTGATTTCGGTGGCAGTTGCTCCACCGCCCTGGTCAAGGAGCAGATACGCCGGCTGATTGCCAGTGAACCAGAGCGTCAGCCTTTAAGCGATGTCGACTTGCATCAGGCGCTGCGTCAGAACAGTGTGGAGCTATCCAAACGAACCGTCACCAAGTACCGCCTGCAACTGGGTATTCCCAATGCCCGCGAACGTTTGCAACGGGCACGCTTGCGTGCTGTCAGCGGGCAGGATGTGCACCCCTTGAACTGAGCGGGTACGCAATTTGCTGATTCTCCAACGAAGATCCCTTAATAAAACAAAGCGAGAATCAGCATGAGCAAAATCATTGTGGTGTCCGTACGCGTGGCCAGTTCCGATCAACCTTGCACAGGCGGGCTGGCCGTCGCGGTAGATCAATTGTTAAAGCACCCGCAGACCCAGGGCATCTGGCTGGGGTGGAACGGCCAATGTGATCCACAGCCGGGGGCGTTGCGTACCGAAGATCGGGGCACCTACCAAGCCGTCACCTTCTCCTTCACCCAGGAGCAATACGAACAGTTTTATTGCGGTTACGCGAACACCTGCCTTTGGCCCGCCTTTCACTACCGCCTGGACCTGATGGACTTCCAGACCCACCACTTCCAGCAATACCTGGAGATCAACCGGCAAATTGCCACTTACTTGCACCATATTGCCGAAGAGGACGACTTGATCTGGGTTCATGACTACCACCTGATGCCATTAGCCCATTTTTGCCGAGAGCAAGGAATGCAGCAGGCTATTGGGCTGTTCTTTCACACCCCCTTTCCGTGCCCGGAGATTCTGCGCTCCATTCCCCGCTATGAACAATGGCTGCCCATGCTGCACCATTACGACCAGATTGGCGTCCAGAGCCGTGGCGACCATCATGCGCTGACAGCCGCACTCCAGACCTTAGTGCCACCGCGTACGAGCGAGTCAGGCGCCCGTACCGTCAGCACAGACGTCTATCCCATCAGTATCGATGTGGATCTGGTTCAGGCTCTGGCCAAGGCCCCCTCATGGACCGACAGCGCCACACCAATCGAGCCAGTCAACGGGCCTGACACCATTATCAGTGTCGACAGGCTGGATTACACCAAGGGTCTGGCCTATCGGCTGCGCACCCTGGATACGCTGCACGGGCAAACAACGTATGTCCAAATCGCCCCCTCTACCCGCGGCGATATTCACGATTATCAAGTCATGCGTGAAGAGCTGGAAAGTCTGGCTGGGCAGATTAACGGTCAATTTGCCACGCCAGGCTGGAGTCCGGTGGTGTACATGAACCGCGCCTTTCCGGCCGGCCAGCTGATGCGCATGTTGCGCCGCGCCCGCGTCGGTTTTATCGCACCCTTGCGTGACGGAATGAATCTGGTGGCCAAAGAATATATCGCTGCCCAGGACCCCGCCGACCCCGGTGTCCTGGTTCTGTCCACCTTTACGGGCGCGGCACAATCCCTGCAAGGCGGCTACCTGCCCGTCAACCCATTTGATGCGGACGCCACCGCACGCAGCCTGTATCAAGCCTTGAACATGCCGCTAGAGGAACGACGCCGACGCCACCAGCATTTAATGATGCAACTGCGACAGCAGGACCTGAGGCAGTGGTGCGAACAGTTCCTGCATGATCTTGGCATCAGCTCGGGCTTGAATCAGGCCCATGACCCTCTGGCTGAGCTTCCAGCATCCTGACGCGTACAAATGCATCCGGTTGGTGCTGACCCAGATAGGCCACCAAGCGCTCGCGCAACAAACAGCGCAAGTCGAACAAACGGCCCGAGTCGGCGGCACTGACCAGAAAGCGCAACTGCATCCCCCACTCATTGGTATCGGTCACCTGCAACACCTGAACGCGCCCATCCCACAATTCAGAGGACTCGCACAAGTCCTTGAATGCCGCGTTCAAGCCCTGCATTTCAACCTTGTAGTCCACCCATAGAAATACCGTGCCCAGCAAAGAGGCGCTGCGACGGGTCCAGTTCTGGAAGACAGTTTCTACAAACCATTGCAAGGGAACGATCAGACGGCGCTCGTCCCACACACGTACCACCACATAAGTGGCCGTGATTTCCTCTATCCGGCCCCACTCCCCTTCCACAATCACCACATCGTCAATGCGTATGGGCTGGGTGAATGCGATCTGCAAACCGGCAATAAAGTTACCCAGCACCGGCCGGGCAGCAATACCGGCTACCAGCCCCGCTACCCCGGCCGATGCCAGCAGGCTGGTGCCCAGTTGCCGTGCGCCGGGTAGAACCATCAAAGCAAAGGACAAGCCCAGCAAGACCAGCAAGAAATGCACACTGCGTGCCAGCACGCGCGCCTGGGTGTAGATCTGACGCGAACGCAGATTGTCGGACACATTCAAGGGGTGACGCACCACCACAAGCTGGAACAGAGATTCAACTGCACTCATCAGCATCCAGGTCGTGCAGATAATCAGCACCAGCATGTCCCCAACGATCAGATAGGACTGCCACTTGGCCGAAATGGGGGCCAGCGGAATACATATCCGCAAAAATACGGCCAGAAAAAACAGCCGCGACGGCCAGCGTATCCGTTCGCTGAAAAACCGCAGAAAGTGCTCTGGCGAGGCCAGTCTTTCAATAATCTTGCCACCCAGAAAATGCACCAGCAGCAGTATCGCCCAGCCGCCCAGCAATAACAGCAGCCACATCCACCACGTCATTGACATCATGATTGCTCTCCTGAAAACCATGTCTCCAGATACAGCAACTTGTGTGCCGCGCCCCGCCCCCAGGCAGTCAGGCACGCTTTGTGCTGGGTCAGTCATAACCAATCACGTGATTGGTGTTCTTTCTCAAGGAGAGTTATATGACCCAGCACACAAACAAACAGGATCATAAAGATCAACGTGGCTTTGCCTCCATGGACGACAAAAAGCAGCGCGAGATTGCTGCTGAAGGTGGGCGTGCCTCGCACGAAAAAGGCACCGCGCACGAGTTCACCCCGGAAGAGGCCCGTGAGGCTGGCGCTAAAGGCGGCCGTGTAGCCCATGAACGCGGTACGGCGCACGAGTTCAACTCTGAAGAAGCTCGCGAAGCCGGCGCCAAGGGCGGTCGCGCCGCTCATGAAAAGGGCACAGCTCACGAGTTCACTTCCGAAGAAGCCCGTGAAGCCGGTGCCAAGGGTGGCCGGGCAGCCCATGAAAAGGGCACGGCCCATGAGTTCGACTCCGAGGAGGCCCGCAAGGCCGGCGCCAAAGGTGGCAAGGCCACCCAGGACCAGCGATGCTAAGCCTTAACCAAGCCCCAGTTGGACGCGGCGCACCCACCAGGGCCGCCGCGCCCTGTCCCATTCTTTGTCTATTTCAGGAGCCGTCATGACAACGCGTCAAACAGTGAAAGAGCAACGTCACCTGCAAGAACAGCAGGACCAGAAAGACAAGAACGGGGTCGGCCAGAACGAGCCCGTCACGCACGATAAGAGCCACCCAGGCAGCGACTACCCCACTCCCCCCCTGCCGCAACAACACCTGGAAAAGCCTGGGTGTGAAAGTGACCTGGACCCGGCCCCCCGCTACGAAGCCTCCAGCTACAAGGGCAGCGGCAAGCTGGAAGGAAAAGTCGCCGTGATTACTGGGGGTGACTCGGGCATAGGTCGAGCCGTTGCCGTGCTCTATGCCCGAGAAGGTGCCGATGTAGCGATTGTGTATTTGCACGAGGATGAAGATGCCGGACGCACTCGTCTGGCCGTCGAGGCCGAAGGCCGCCAATGCCTGACACTGCGCGGCGATGTGAAAGACCCTGAATTTTGCCGACAAGCGATTGAGCAGGTACTGGACCACTTCGGTCACCTGAATATTCTGGTCAACAATGCCGGCTTTCAGGAACATGCCCAATCCTTGCTGGACCTGACCCCGGAGCGACTCAATGAAACCTTCCACACCAATATCTATGGCTATATCTACATGGCCCAGGCCTGCCTGCCGCACCTTCACGCGGGCGATGCCATCGTCAATACCAGCTCGGTCACAGCCTTGCGCGGGGCCGCTCATCTGCTGGACTACTCCAGCACCAAGGGCGCCATTATTGCCTTCACGTACTCCCTGGCGGCCAACCTGGCGCCCAAAGGTATACGTGTAAACGCGGTCGCTCCCGGACCCGTCTGGACCCCCTTGAACCCCGCCGACTCCCCGGCCGAAAAAATCCCCGAGTTTGGTGCCGATACGGCCTTTGGCCGCCCCGCCCAGCCGGAAGAACTGGCGCCTGCCTATGTCTACCTGGCCAGCCCGATCACCGCCAGCTACATCACCGGCACCGTGCTCCCCATCACGGGTTACCCAGGAAGCTGATATGAATAACGCTCTGCATTTGGATCAGACCGCCTTGTTTCTGGATCTGGACGGTACCCTGGTCCCCTTGGCTGCGCGGCCTGACCAGGTATTTCTTCCCCCGTCCACCGCCGGCCTGCTGCTGAATCTGCACGCCGCCTGCGACGGCGCGGTGGCACTGGTTTCAGGCCGCGACCATGACAGCCTGCATATCGCCTGCACCAAGCTTCCGCTTGCCATGATCAGCAGCCACGGCGCAGCCATGTATGACGCCGAGGGTCAGGAATGCTGGAACATCCCGATCAACCCGGCTGAGCACCACAGCCTGTCCCGCTCTGTCGCCGCCCTGATCCACCCCTACTCACTGGTTTGGATGGAGCGCAAATCGCACGGTGTGGCTGTGCACTTTCGGCAACGCCCTGAAGTTGGCGAGGCCTTGGCCACAGAACTGCACGTGCTGTGCTCGGAATATCCCGGCTTTGATCTGATCCGTGGACATTGTGTCATCGAACTGCGCATGAGCGGCTTTGACAAAGGCCAAGCCCTGGCCCGGGCCCAACGCCTGCCCGCGTTCGCCGACCGCAAGCCCGTCATGATTGGCGACGACTTGACCGATGAGGCCGCCTTTGAGTTTGTGAACCAGAAAGGCGGGCTGAGCATACGCATCGGTCCTCAGGAGCCAGCCAGCGCGGCCCAGCTTTCCTTGCCACACCCCTCTGACCTGCTGACACTTTTGCAAACCAGTCTGCTGGAGACGCGCTTTTTCTCCGAGCTGGCACAGCGAACGCCCTCAGGCGCCAAAACGGTTGCGCCATGACTCGCTGACACTGGCCGCACTCTCTTTACTTAAAAGGATGGCCCCATGAGCAAGATACTTACCTCTACGCCCAAGACCTCCTTGCAAATCAGCCTGCCCAGCAAGGGCTGCAACAAGGGCGCGCTCCAAAGTCTGGAATTCATGGCCAGGGAACTGGCGCAATTCCTGGATCTGCCTCGAGTCCATATTGACTATGAAGACCAGCTAAAGCCCAGCTCCGGAAACACTTACTACCTCCCCCTGCAGACCTTGAGCCTGGAGCAGGCGCGACAACTGGGTATCGAACAGGCCTCCCAACTGTATGGGGGTGTAGTGCCATATGACTTTCTGGCCCATAAAACCGTCGCCCATCCCCTTCCCCATGACGATATGGATCGCCCGGAAGGCTGGAACAATGAGCTGGGCCTGGCGTTACGGCACACGGTCTTGCCAGGCTACAGCGTCTTTTCAAGAAACGACGCGCTACGCACAATGAGCCTTCTGGATGAAGCAGGCCAGACCGGCATACGGGCCAAACTGGCCAGTGCTAATGCAGGCAAAGGCCAGAAGGTGATCTACAGCCGTCAAGAGCTGGAAGAGCTCTTGAACCTGCCGCCGTGGCAGAGTCAACTGGAACAGGGTCTGGTACTGGAGGAGAACCTGCTCGATGGCGAGACCTTCAGCATCGGCCAGACCCAGGTGGGCGAGCATCTTTTTTCCTATATCGGCCAGCAGCACCAGACCACCAACCTGCAGCACGAGTCCGTATATGGCGGCTCCAGCTTGCTACTGGTTCGCGGCGGGTTTCAGCAGTTGCTGCAGCTCTCGGGCATGAAGCGCATTGAGCATCTGCTTGAGCTGACCATAAGCTACGAAAAAAACATCAGGCAGGCCTTTCCTGAACTGTATGCCTCACGTCGCAACTATGACCTCATCGTCGGTAAAAATGCGCGTGGCCACTACAAGGCAGCCGTACTGGAACATTCCTGGCGTTTCGGCGGAGCGTCCATTGCAGAGATTCTGGCCATCCGCACCCTGCAACGCCACCCTGAGCTCCAACATACCCACGCATGGACACGCGAGCGCTATCTGGACGATGCCAGCCTGGTGAAAAACTCCCCTCATCTTTACAGCCTCGACCAAGAAGACGAGGCTTATCTTGCCCGCTTCGGCGGCCCACTGCCATCATGAGTACGGAAATTTTCAACACCACCATCAAAGTGCCCCATCAGCACCTGGATGCACGCCTGCTAGTCCCCCAATCCCCTGTCCCTGGCATTTTGTTCGTGCACGGTTGGGGCGGCAGCCAGCACTTTGACCTGAAACGCGCCCACACCATTGCCGGTATGGGCTGCATTTGCCTGACCTTTGATCTTGCCGGGCACAATGCCAATCAGCACGAGCGCGAGAAAGTCACCCGAGAACAGAACTTTCAGGACATCTGCGCGGCCTTTGACACCTTGAGCAGCCACCCTATGGTGGACTCCAGCTCCATCGCCATTGTGGGGCACAGTTATGGCGCCTATCTGGCCTGCCTGTTAAGTGAATTTCGATCGGTACGCTGGCTCAGCTTGCTGGCTCCTGCCTTGTACCCGGACGACGACTGGCTGTCTCCAAAGGATCAGCTCAACCGAGAGTTGCTGCAGGACTACCGTCTGCATACTCATTCTCCGCAAGAGAACCGCGCCTTGCAGGCCTGCTCCAAATTCACGGGAGATGTTCTGCTGTTTGAAGCGGAATACGATGAGCTGATTCCCCGCCAGACCTTGCTAACGTATCGCCAAGCCTTCAGCCAGGCTCATTCCCTGACACATCGAGTGCTGGAAGGCAGCAACCACGCGCTGGACGAGAAAGTCGCCCAGCGTGATTACTCCGTGCTGCTTTATCGCTGGATTCAGGAAATGATTATTGGCGCCCGTATTGGGCACCTGCCCAACAACACCACTTGACTCACGCAACAGCCGGACGGTTGGCATAGCCGGAGACAAACTCCTTGGCCTGCCCGGTCTGCGGGTCGAAGACGTGACGGCGTACCTTGCCGATATCCGCACCATAAACGTGAATGCTGATGGACACCTGGTCGTCATACATATTGGAGACCTCGTGTATATCACCCACCGTGGGTGACACCACTTCCACCACGCCTGGTTCCAGAGTCTGTGTGTCTTGTTCTGTCATATGGCCGGTATCGGGATCACGGTCAAAAGGTCGGGAGCGTTCCGCGCCACGCAACATACCAATCAAGCCCCACACGGTGTGGTCGTGGATAGGGGTTTGCTGGCCGGGCCCCCACACAAAGCTGACCACGGAAAAGCGTTCCTGCGGACAGCAATACAGCAAGTACTGCTGATAAAACTGGGGATGGGGCTGGGTGTACTCCGGGGCCAGCCAATCGTCCTGGGCCACCAGTTCGCCCAGCAGGACACGGCCATCACGCAGGATATCCGCCTCGGCGACAGCCGGGCGGCCGGTCAATTCATTCATCCCTTGAATAAAACGCTCAAAACGGGGGTGCATAAGGGGATGTCTCCATAGTTGACTGGGCCTTGCGGCCCAATTCGTGAATCAGTTCTTATTTGTTCAGATACACCGGGGCACGTTTTTCTTTGAACGCGTTCATCCCTTCCTTGGCATCATAACTATCCTCGATCGCTTTCAGTTGCCGCATGGTGCGCGCCATCTGCTCGGACGGGCCGCGCGTCAGCACTTCATTATTGATAAAGCGCTTCAAGGTTTGCAAAACACGCGGCGACATCTTGGCCAAGTCCTGCGCCATACGCACAGCAGCCTGGACTTGCTCGCCTACCGGTACCACCTCATTGGCAAAACCCAGATCGTAAGCACGGCGGGCTTCCAGCGTGCGGCACAACAAGATCACTTCCATGGCGGCATGATGCGGAATGCGCGAGGCCAGGCCCGAGATGATGCCGCCAGTAAAGCCCAGCTTGGCTTCAGGGTAAGAAAACTTGGCACTCTCGGACGCTACCAGCAAGTCCGTCATCATGGCCATCACCAGGGCTCCCCCCACGCACCAACCGCTGACGGCCGCAATAATGGGCTTGTCGGTTTCAAAGCCTACCGTGGGAATGGCGCGCCACAACTCGGGCCACTCATTAATATCCGCCCCGGCAGAAAAAGCATCATTGCCTGCCCCGGTCAGCACGGCTACGCGGCGTGTGGGGTCTTCGTCAAAGGCCAGAAACGCCTGCTGCAGTTCCTTGACCACGGTAGCGCTCAAGGCATTGCGGCGATCAGGACGGTTGATCGTGAAGATGGAAACACCGTCATCATGGTTTTCTACAAGAATGCACTGATAATCCGACATGGTTTACTCCTCCTGGGTATTTTTCAAAGAATAGGTTTTGGTTTTATTCGCCTATGGACAGGCGGGCATCGACGGCGTGACAGCGGGTAGCCGCCACGATCAAGGGGTTGATATCCAATTCAAAGTTGGTGTCGCGCAAGTCGTGGGCCAGGAAGCTGACACGCACAATCGCATCGAGCACACCGTCACGATCCAGCATGCGTCCCCGGTACCCCTTCAGCAGCTTGTCGATCATCAAGGTAGATAAAAGTCGATCTGCATCAGCCAGGGTTAAAGGGGCCGCGGCAATCACCCGGTCCGACAGCATTTCCACCAGAATGCCGCCTGCACCAAACACCACGACCGGGCCAAACTGCGCATCCTGACGTGCCCCGATCAGCAGTTCCACATCCCCTTTGGCCATGGCCTGTACCAAAACGCCTTCCAGACGGGCATCTGCTTTATAGGCTTTGGCATTGGCGTAGAGCCGGGCAAAATCGCGTCGCAAGCTGGCGTCGTCGGCCACATCCAGCGCCACCCCACCCGCTTCGGTTTTATGGACGATGTCGGGAGACACAATCTTCATCACCACCGGATAGCCAATCTGTTCGGCCAGCACCACAGCCTGTTCCACGTCCTCGCACACCTGGCCCAGATTCACGGGCAGGCCGTAATGCGCCAGCAGACGTTTGGACTGATCTTCATTCAAAACACCGCGCGGCATGACCGTGGGCGCTTGGCAGGCACTGGGACGCAAGGCTTGCTGGCGCGGCACGAACCGAGCGTGACGCTTCCAGGCGGACAAGGCCAGCGCTGCTTCCAGGCTGGAGCTGGCATACGCATGGCCATGCTGGGCCAGTTTCTGCCGCAAAGGCTCGGATGTTGCGCCCGCATCAAACGCCACCATCACGGGCTTGGCCCAGTGCGGTTCGGGGTGGATGATTTTTTCAATCAGGGCCGCCATCCACTCCTGCGGACACATGGAAGCCGTGATCAATACCGCGTCACTTTGCTGATCCTGCATCAAGGCATCCAAAGTAGCGCGGGCCACTTCTGTGGAGTCCTGCGTCAGACGCGCTCCCAGATCAACCGGGTTATCCGCCTGCCCTGCCGGGTAGTGGGCAGCCAGAGCCTGCTTGGTAGTAGCGGAAAAACTGGACAGTTCCACGCCATGCTCAGCCAAAGCATCTGCAGCCAAGGCCCCACCGCCACCCGAAGGCGTCACAATCGCGACTTTGGAGATCTTGTTGCAGGTAAAGCGCACCATGCTGTTTGCCAGCAAGAGCATGGCCCCCATATCGTCCATCAGGCTGATGCCTTCATCGCGACAGACACTGGCAAACACATCATGGTCGCCCGCTACGCTGGCGGTATGCGAAAAGGCGGCCGCCTTGCCCGCACTGGAGCGCCCTGCCTTGACGGCCAGCCAGGGCTTGCCCGCGGCCTGCGCCCGACGAGCTGCGCGACGCAAAGCCTGGGTATCTTTAATGCCCTCTATATAAGTACAGATCACTTGCGTCTTGGGATCATCAATCAGGAAATCCACAAAGTCGCACAGATCCAGGTCAGCCTGATTACCCACCGAAAAACCGTAGGTAAAGCCACCGCCCATCGCCCAGGCCCGATCAAAATAGGTAGTCATCAAGGCACCGCTTTGGCTGACAAAACCAATAGGCCGTTCCGGCAGGCTGTCTCTGTCCAGCACCGGCGAAGAGCACAGCACCAGACTGCGGCTGGGGCTGATCATGCCCAGGCAATTGGGGCCGATCAGTCGCATGCCCGAGTCACGACAGATACGCAGCAAGGCCTGCTCGCGCTCCAGCCCGCGCTCGCCTGCATCAGCAAAGCCTGCGGAGATCACCAGCAAACCGCGTACCCCCATTTGGGCCGCAATCTGCGCCTGTTCCAGAACGGTATCGGCCCCCACCGTAAACACGGCCAGATCCGGAGCGCTATCCAGTGCAGCCAGACCGGGCACAGCGGGCAAACCAAACAAACTGCTGCGGCTGGGATTGATAGGCAGGACCTTGCCGCCATAACCGTGCTTGAGCAGCATACGGAACAGTCGCCCGCCAAACTTGGACTGATCTTCCGAGGCGCCGACCAAAGCTATGGATGCCGGGTCCAGCAAAGCGTCCAGCGTGCTGGCGCAAGTGACGGTTTCCATCACGTTTGTCTCCTGTTGGTGTTTCTGTGAGCGTTTAGTCATCGCTCATCTTGATGGTCTTGAGCAGCTCGCTGTAATAAGCCCGACTCTGCTCCAGATCCTTGGCATACGCATCGCCGTCTTTCCAGCTGGCACTGACACTGATGCGGTGGAAACGCTCTTGAGTCTGCGGCTCGGCCAGAATTTCTTCGGTAGCCTTGGCCAGCTTCTTCATGACATCGTCAGGGGTGCCAGCCGGCACCGCCAGCCCCCAGAACCCTTCAAAAGGCAGGGCCAGATCAAAACCGGCTTCTTTCGGTGTGGGCACATCCGGCAGTTCGGGATGACGCACGCTGGCATAGGTCACCAGGGCTTTGGCCTTGCCGCTTTTCACCAGCTCCAGCCCGACTCCATCAATAAAGAAATCGATGTGATTGCCCATCAAAGCCGTCATGGTGTCTGCCGAGCCTTTGAACGGCACATGCAGCAAGTCCAGTTTCTCGGCGTTTTCCAGAATCTCTCCAGCCAGGTGGCCGCCAGACGCAATACCTGCCGAACCATAGGTCAAGGTGCCGGGCTCCTTACGGGCCAGCTCGACAAACTCTTTCAGATTGGAGACGGGCAAATCATTGCGCACCGTCATGATGGGCAGGTAACCGGCCAGACTGCCTACAAAATCAAAGCCCTTGATCGGGTCATAAGGCACGTCGCGTATATAGGGCAGCACGGTAAAGGCGGTGCTGGTGGCCAGCAACAAGGTGTAGCCATCAGGTTTGGCGCGACCGACGATCGACGTGCCCAGCGAGGTGGTGCCGCCGGGCCGGTTTTCAATCACGATGGGAACGCCAAGCTTGACGCGCAGACGGTCGGCAAACAGACGCGCCAGATTGTCGCTGTTACCGCCTGGGGGATAGGGAACCACAAAGGTCACTTCACGGCTGGGATAGGTATCGGCCGCGATGGCCGCCGGGGCAGAAAAGCTGCTGACTGCCGCCAGTCCCGAGACCAGCACTGTGCGTAGAAACCCTGTGCGCGAAAAAAAAGAACTGAACATGATCCTTGCCTCCTGTGTGAGAGTTTTTCTCTCTTGGTGTTCCAATATATAGAACGCTGTTCTTGTTTTTGATATTAAAAATGCCGTGAGAACGGCTTGAATACAACAGACAGCAACAACACAAGCAACTTAGGACAACGGTTCAAATAGTGGGATATTTGATTTCAGGTGTCAACTATTAAACCCCTTCGGGATTTCCCCAGTTCGATCATCTGGTCGCATTGGGCTTGACCGCAACGAGCTTCTGGATAAAATGAAAACACTGCTTTTCCATGTCAATTTGAAGAACGCTGTTCCAAATATCAGAACACAAACCCTTAACTGATCGAAGGAATTCACTCATGTTCTCTGCCATCGTCATCGACAAAACCGACGGCCAATACAAAGCCAGCCTGCAATCCCTGGACGAGTCCGCCCTGCCCGAAGGCCAGGTTACCGTCCGCATCGACTACTCCACCCTGAATTTCAAAGACGGCCTGGCCATGACGGGTAAATCCCCCGTAGTGCGCCAGTTCCCCATGGTGCCCGGCATCGACTTTGCTGGCACGGTGACGGACAGCAGCGACCCGAATTTCAAGTCCGGCCAGAAAGTGGTGCTTAACGGCTGGGGCTTGGGTGAGGTCCATTGGGGCGGTCTGGCACAGCAAGCACGCGTGAAAGGCGATTGGCTGATTCCCCTGCCCGACGCTTTCTCCACCCAGCAAGCCATGATGATAGGCACCGCCGGCTATACCGCTGCACTGTGCGTGCGTGCCTTGCAGCGCCAAGGCGTCACGCCTGACAAGGGCCCGATTCTGGTGACAGGTGCCGCGGGTGGCGTGGGCAGTGTCAGCGTGGCCCTGCTGCATGCCCTGGGCTACACCGTCATGGCCAGCACAGGCCGACCTCAGGAAGAAAGCTATCTGAAGGCGCTGGGCGCCAGCGAGATTGTGGACCGCAACACCTTGAGCGAACCGGGCAAGCCACTGGGCAAGGAGCGCTGGGCCGGAGCCATCGACAGCGTAGGCAGCCATACCCTGGCCAATGTCTGCGCAGGCACGCAATACCTGGGCGCAGTCGCCGCTTGCGGTCTGGCCCAAGGCATGGATTTCCCCGCTTCCGTGGCCCCCTTCATTCTGCGTGGTGTGCAATTGATTGGGGTGGACAGCGTCCATTGCCCCAAACCCGAGCGCCTGGCGGCCTGGGACTTGCTGGCCAAGCATTTGTCTATCGAAGCCCTGGAGCGCATCGGCGCCAGCACCATCACACTTTCCCAAGCCATTGATCAAGCCGGCCAGTTACTGGAAGGCAAGGTACGCGGCCGCATCGTGGTTGATGTGAACGCATAAGGCCCTGTCGGCCCCCATCTACCTATCATGCTCTGGAGCTGATTCATGGATACGACATTGCCCCTGAACGGGGTTCGGATACTGGAATTTTGCAATGTGGCCGCAGGCCCGTACTGCGGTATGTTGTTGGCCGATATGGGGGCCGACGTCATCAAGATCGAACACCCCAAAGGGGGTGACACCTTGCGTAGCTGGCCGCCCATCAACCAAGGATATAGCGAGAACTTTGCTTCGCTGAACCGCAACAAGCGCTCGGTAACGCTGGATCTGAAGAACCCCGAAGATGTAGCCAAGGCACGTCAACTGGTACAGGATGCAGACGTCTTGCTGGAAAACAATCGGCCCGGCGTCATGCAGCGCTTGGGGCTGGATTATGAAAGCCTTAAGGCCCTGAATCCCAGACTGCTGTACTGCTCAATTTCTGCCTACGGACAAAGCGGCCCCCGCTCGCAGGAAGGCGGTTTTGACCTGACGATTCAGGCCATGAGCGGCGTGATGAGCGTGACGGGCGAAGCAGGTGGCGCCCCCGTCAAATGCGGTGTTCCACTGGCGGACTTTGCGGCCGGTTTGTATGCGGCGTTTGCCATCAGTGCCGCCTTGCCTCAAGCCCGCGCCACCGGTCAGGGCGCACATATCGATGTGCCCATGTTGGGGACCACCCTGGCCATCGCCGCACTGCAAACCTCAGAGTATTTCGGCAGTGGTCGCGACCCGGACAAGCTGGGCTCCGCCCACCCCCGTAATGCCCCCTACCAGGCGTTCCAGTGCAAAGGCGGTTACTTCGCCATGGCAGCGGGCAACGATGCGCTGTGGCGCTCCGTCTGTCAGGTTGTAGAACGCCCGGACCTGACCGAGGACGAGCGTTTCACCAGCACCACCCTGCGCGCCAAACATCAAGACGCCTTGCGTGAACTGCTGGAAGCCATTTTTGCGCAGCACGACTCCGAACATTGGCTGACGCAATTCCGTGCCCAAGGCGTACCCTGCAGTCCCATCAACCGCTATTCCGACGTGCTGCGAGACCCGCAGGTCGAGCACATGGAGTGGGTGCAAAACATTCGCCTGCCGGGCACAGACACCGAGACGCGCACCTTTGTCTCGCCCCTGCGTATCAATGGAGTGGGCTTGCCCGTCCGTATGGCCCCCCCGGCATTGGGCGAACATAACGACAGCATCTTGCACGGAGTTACCCCATGACAGAGCCGTATTGCAGCAGCAGTCCCGGCCTGAACGTGGACTGCGCGGGCAAAGTCTGGACACTGACGCTGAACCGGCCTGACAAGCGCAATGCCTTGTCGGCCGATCTGGTCGAAGCCTTGATCGCGGCCGTGCAGGCCGCGGAAAAGGCCCAGGCGGATCTGCTGATATTGCGTGGTGAGGGCCGCAATTTCAGTGCCGGTTTTGACTTCAGCGACTACGAGCAACAAAGCGAAGGGGACCTGGTACTGCGCTTTATCCGCATCGAAACCCTGCTGCAAATGCTGGCCCATACGCCTTGCGCCACGCTGGCCCTGGCGCATGGGCAGAACTTCGGCGCCGGGGTGGATTTGATTGCTGTTTGTCGTCAACGTATCGCCAGTGCCGATGCCCGCTTTCGCATGCCTGGATTGCAGTTTGGTCTGGCACTGGGAACAGGCAGACTGGCTGCCCTGATCGGCGGCCAGCAGGCTCATCAACTTCTGGCAGGAAGCCAGATTTTTGATGCTGCCAAAGCGGAGCAACTGGGTTTTATTAACGGCATACAAGAGCCCGATACATGGCCTGCTGTCATCGAGCAGGTTCAACAGACTGCGGGCTTGCTGGACGCCACCAGTCGCACCTATCTGCATCAGTTAACGGGCTGCCCACAACAAGCTGATCGGGATATGACAGCCTTGGTACGCTCTGCTTCCGCACCCGGCCTCAAACAAAGAATTGCGGCCTTCCGGCAAGCCGCAAAACCTTGAACTTTCTTTCCTGAATGGAACTGCCCCCAAAAACTGGAGACGCATCCAGATTTTGGGGGCAATTTGCATCCGGGCGGCTTCTTGCAGCCCGGACAAGCTGACTGGGGCTGTAGCAGCTTAACGGCCGCTATAGCCCAAACGGCGCGAGATCTGTGCCGCTGCCGTCATCAAGGTTTTACCGGCCTGAACCAGCCGGGCTTCCTCCAGACGTTCCGCAGGCCCGGAAATACCCAAAGCCGCCACCACCATTCCACGACTATCGTAAATAGGCGCAGCCGCCCCCACGACCTGCTCACGCCATTCGCCACGGTTAATGGCATAGCCCTGATCACGCACCTGCTCCAGCTCTCGGCGCAAATCACCAAACTTGACCAAACTGCGAGGCGTATAAGGCTTGAGGCGGTTCTTGACCAGATTCAAGGTGTCTTCACTGGCCCATGCCAGCATGGCCTTGCCGGTTGCAACACATTGCGCAGGCGAGCGCCCGCCTACCGTGGTGTAGGCACGCACGGGCTGCGGGCTGTCTATCTTTTCGATATACAGCACCTCGACCCCGTCCAGCAGCGACAAATGCACCGTTTCCTGGGTTTGCTCGGCCAGCTCTTTCATGAAAGACAAGGCTTCCACCCGCACATCCAGACGATTGGCCAGGCCCGAGCCCAGCTCCCAGAGCTTCATGGTCAGCTCGTAGCGACCCGTATCTTCATTCTTGCGTGCAAAGCCCTGGTGAACCAGGGCCTGCAACAGGCGATGCACATTGCTTTTATTGAGCATCAATTGATTGGCCAGTTCGGTGACACCCGAACCGCGTTCGTGCTTGGCCAGGGCTTCCAGGAGCACCAGGCCCTTAACAAAAGTCTTGTCCAATCGAATATCCCATCAGTCACTAAAAGTGCATGAATTGTCTCATGGAACAGAACCACGCCATAGCCAGACAAGCCCGTATAGCAAAGCAGCAAGCGGCTTTCGCAACAGTTCCATCCGCTTTTCAAGCAGACAGGCTTCAAGACTTGAACCTTAAACAACAAGCCTGCTACCCACCAAGGCCAAACACCGGCCAGCAGCACAGAGGTTTTTCCGCTTTCCAGCCCAGGCCAAATGCGTGTACAAAGAGCCTTGCCTTCTCTTTCTACTGCCCGGAGCCACATCCCGATGGACACCACTTCCCCGCCTCTTGCCCTTGCGGCCATCGTGCACGCAGGCAAAGGCAGTGCCGACGCCTTGCTACTGGAATTCGTGCAGGAATTGCGCGCGAAGAACTATCGCGTCTGTGGTCTGGTGCAAGGTCCGGAAATTCAGAAGGAAGACCATAGCCTGCGCACGGTGCAGGATCTGGACAAGGGCACGCTGTATCCCATTACCCAGAACCTGGGGGCGGAATCCACCGCCTGTTGCCTGGACATTGGTGCCTTGCTGGAAGCCAGCGAAGTACTGCGGCAGGCGCTGGAAAGCCCAGCTGATCTGGTGATTGTGAATCGCTTTGGAATCATGGAAGCGGACGGCCAGGGCTTTAACAACGAGATCATGGCCTTGATCGACCAGGGCTACCCGGTGCTGACTGTTGTGGCCCACACCTACCTGCCTGCATGGCGTGAGTTTACGGGTGGCCTGGCGGTGGAACTGGAGCCGGAGCGTCAGGCACTGTGGGACTGGTTCGAGAACAGCCGTCAGGCCGCCTGAAGGCCTCCAACGGGGCTAGCGTGATCCAATTTACGGAGCTGCCAGAATCAATCCGGCAGTTCCCTATCAAATTATCATGGCTAACAAATAGCCCTTCAAAACCCCGGCTAACCCCGCCTAGAACGCCCAGTTCAGCGACACATTCCCCGAAATATCTGCCCGGCTATTGCCCAGCAAACGGGTCCCTGCGGACACACCCAAACGCAAACGCTCGGAGCTTTGCAGCGTCAAGCCCGCCCGCAAAGCCAGCGCATGGCTATCGACACGCGCATAGCGACCATCAAAACCTGTCTGTGGTGAAGCCTCAAACTGTGCATATTGTGTCTGCTTGCGGCCCAGCAAAGCCTGCTCCCAGGAAGCGGAGACCCCGGTCTGTAAACGACGGCCCTGCTTCAACTCCCAAACCTGACTGACAGCCAGACCCAGCGACGCTTGCAAGGAATGGGCACGGGTCGAATCCAGCTGCAAGAGGCTACCCGCATCCCCCTCTTCACGTAAACCAGGGCGGCTGTAACGCAGATAGTCCAAAGCCAGAACCGGACCTATGCTGCCTGCCTCGCCCAAGGGCCAGCTATAGGCAGTCTGAAGACCCGCTGCAAAGGTATGGCCAGTCCAGTCAGATTTGGGATTGGCCTGATAGTCAGAAAACGCGATACGTCGGTTCAATTTGCCCTGTTCCAAGCCCATACGAACTTGCGCCAGACCTTGCCAGCCCTCACGAGCATCAGCACGGTACAAGGCATGCACACCGGCACCCAACCCCGTCAGCGTGCTCTTGGCCTGATAAGGGGCATCTATATTCAAGCTTTGCTCATTGGCGGTTGCATGGGCACCCAAGCTCCAATCGCTGCCTGCAGCGCGATGTTCCGCACCGAACACGACACCATAAGTCTGGCTGCGGTGGTCTACATCATTGCTGCTTAACTGCCAGTGATAACGGCCACCAAAAGGCTGGATGAAAGTCTGCCAGCCATCCTTGCCCAGGCCAGGGCGCTGACGCAGTTGCTCGGATACCAACTGCTCGCGACGCAAGCTGGCCGCCAATTGAGCCCCATAAGCACCAGCACTTAACTGATTGAGTGCGTCACCAATCTCGCTGCCATCCGCTGCGGAGAAGTCCAAAGCCTGGTAGACAGAGGCCAAGGGACGCTGTTTGTCAGTCGAAGCCTGCTCCAGACTGCGGCCCACGGCACCCGCATTCGGATTGCCTGCGTAGGGCGAATAAGCCGTTGCCTGACGGCTGACCGACCAGCCAGCGTTATTCACGTGCACGCTCAGGCTGGGCGAATTCAGGCTGGCAGTCAGCAGATCAAAACCACCCTGGGTCTGTGTGGCCTGAAAGACCGTGTTCTGGCTCAAGGACCAGCCATCGGCATACCAGTCAGGCTGCAATTGCAGCTTCAATTCACCAGCCAGTTGAGCCAGACCTTGCACTTCAATCCGGTCATGCTGACGCGTGTCGGCTTCGATCAATACCCGGCCTTCAGGAGCCTGAACAAAATCGCCTTGAATCGTCATCTGACCAAAGGAGTTACCCGGACTCAAGGTGCCGTGATTACTGAAATTACCTTCCGGATTGATGGCGTAACTGCTATTGCCGCTTAAGGTAGCACCCGCATCCACACGCAGGCCGAGCAGCTGATGCTGGCCATTGAGCGAGCTTTCGCCCCCTGCAATCACCACGGCCAAGTTGTCCGCGCCCTGAATATTGCCGTCATAACGCAGGCGGAAATCAGGATCGGCCTCTAGCGTGGCACGCCCTTGCTCACCTGCTTTCTGCCCAAAATTCACATGGGTGACAAACAGCTCGCCGTTGCTTTGACGAGTGGAATAGTCAGACAGGATATCGCCCTGAATCCGGGCACCTTGCATGACGTTGATATTCTCAACCTGTGCATTGCTGGAAATCTGGATAGCGGCTTTCTTGCCCGACAAGAGCCCGGCTAAATGGTAGTCCTTGATGAGTGCGCCCTGCAAAATCTCGGGCACATAGCCAAGCGGCTTGTTCTCCAACGGCGAGAACCATTGCCATGAACCATGATAACCATCCTGATTGCCCCTGGCGTTATTGCCAAAATCAAACAAGGCCGCCACCCCGTCCTCACCCTCCGCACGCACTTCGCCCTGCTGCACGATCGTGTGATTACGACCATAGCTGAACTGCAGACCACGACCAACCCAACCCTGGGCATGGATACGTGTGGAGGCCGGAATAATCAGTGTGTTTTCACTACCGTCCACCCGCACGCCTATACCGCCAGGGCCGGCGCCAAGCAAATCCGCCGCTTGGGTAATCGTATTGCGCTGGCCATAAATGTGCAGGCCCAAGCCCTGAGTCGCGGTGTTGTACTGCCCCGGCAGATACGCTGTACCCTCGGCATTACGCGCAAAGAAACCATTCTGATTGACCAGAGTGACGTCATCCCCGTAAACCGAATAACCATAGAAATTACGCCGGTCGATCTGCAAGCCCAGATCCTGCATCACCGCGATTTCAGCTTCCATGAAGTTGGTGTAATTGCGGTAACGTTGATGGCTCATCAGGCTGTTGCGCAACTCGCTGTGACTCATGTAATCCGTGTCTATACCGGCAGCAGGATTGTCATGAAAAGTCAGAATGCTGACCGGGACGCCGGGCATGGCATCACCCAACACCTCCTGCACATGCTGGCCGGTAAAGTAGCCCTGATCCTTGCGCAGATCGAAGGCCTGCGCATCATAGGGATGACTGCAAGGCGTACACAGAATGTTCTGCTCAGGGCGGGCCGGATTGCCATTGTCATCCCGCAAACCCGCCGCCCACCGATTCAGGAAAGGAGCAAACTGCGGTGTACCTGTGCCAGGCCCATTCCTGTCGGCAACCACATTCCCCAAACCCAGGGCATGCGCCAACTCGTGAAAAATGACCCCGTTATAGTCCGCCTGACCCGTCAAGGGTAATTGGCTGGGATTGACCGGGGCCGTATCAAAGGGCATCAGCCCGATATTGATAATCCCATGGGGGCTGTCGTAGTCCTCTGGCGACAAGGCATTGAACAGAGCGGCCTGCAGCATGGAAACCGCCACCGGATCACCCGCCATCAACCAGGGATCGCCGCTGGCAGAGGCACCGGGCGCCGCGAAGGTGCCCAGATGGACAACGCCGGGACGGTAATTCGGCGGCAGAATCAGGATTTCAGCCCAGCGCTCCAGCGCCGCACGAATCTTGCGGCGGCCATTTTCGTCCACATCAAAAGCAGACGGCCCAATATTGCCATAGGGACCATCCTGAGGGCCAAAGACCCGCAGTTCAAAGGCCGCTTCCCCTTTCTTGTTATAGATAATCTCAGTCTGATAGGCGTGGGCGCTGGCCGAAGCGGCCAGCAAGACACCAGCACTGAACAGGGTTTTCAAAATCGCGGACATGAGCTTGGGCTCCAGGCGTGGGCAATACACAAGACGTCCCGTGTAGTAAACGCCCCAGGGACAACCTCCGAGCAAGCACATTAATGCAAATAAAGCCTGGAAACCGTTTAATTCGTGCCACCCAAAACCCTTGTCGCCACATAGCAACAAGCACGCAGCCAGGCTGCGTGCTCCTGACTACCTGCTCAAGGCGTCACGATGTTGAACCACAAGCCGGGTTCCTCAAACAAACCCGCAAATTCCTGGAACTTGCGACCCGCCCCTTGCAACTTGGCACGATCCGTTTTCATAGCCGTTTTCCAGTCCAGCATCTTGCCTTGGATCAGTTTGAAATCCGCCAGGCTAACTGACATGGTGGCCTGAGCCGGCAAACCGGGGCGCGTACTGTAATTGAGCACCGAATTGCCAATGCTGATGGTGTAGGTCGTATCTATATCCACAAAGTGAAAAGCAACCGTCAGCTCCTTGTCTTTGACCTTTTCATCGTCCAGACGCACAGCCATCAAGTCAAACATCATCTCTGGCGTCAGTGCGGCCAGCATATCGGCGTTATTGTTCGGCGGCACAGGCAAGTCCGGCGCTCCATTGCGCAGTTCCAAAGCCCCTTGCAGGTAGATGGAACGCCACGGCCCGGATTCGGCCTGATAACCCAGCTGCTCATAGCTATTGGCCAGCAATTGGCGCGCTTCCGTATCTTTGGCATCGGCAAAGACCAGATGCTTCACCACCATGGCCACCCAACGGTATTCGCCACGATCGAAGTCTTCCTGGGCTTTTTGCAGCAGACGATCACGCCCTATATATTCCACATACTTCGCCCCCGCTGCCGTGGGTGGCAAGACATCCAGGCTGGAAGGATTGCCGTCGTACCAACCCATGTAGTACTGATACACCGCCCGCGCATTGTGCTTGAGCGTGCCGTAATAACCGCGCGTCGCCCAGTCTTTCTGCAAGGACGCGGGCAGCTCGATCAGCTCGGCAATTTCTTCGCCGGTATAGCCCTTGTTCATCAGGTTCACGCTGCGATCGTGAATGTACTTGTACAGATCACGCTGCTTGATCAGGTAATCGTGGACCTGCTCCTTGCCCCACACAGGCCAGTGGTGCGCCTGAAACTTCACCTCCGTGCCATCGCCAAACAGATCAATTGTTTCATTGATGTAGTTGGCCCATTCCCTGGCATCCCGCACCTGTGTACCGCGCAAGGACAGAATATTGTGCATGGTGTTGATAGTGTTCTCGGCCATCCACATGGCTTTGAACTGCGGCAGGTAGGTATTCATTTCTACCGGAGCCTCGGTGCCCGGCGTCAGTTGCATGACCATTTCAACGCCATCCACCACCAGTTTTTCACCCGACCTGGACACCGAACGCGTAGGCGCAATCAGGGAGACGGAACCCAGCGGATTAGTCATGCCCAGCCCCGAGCCCACGCTGTGCTCCGGACCGCGCGGCAAGAAGGCCCCGTACATATAAGTCGCACGGCGCTTCATGGCATTGCCGGCAATCACCCCTTCGCTGATGGCATGCTCCACAAAACCTTCTGGCGCAATGATCTGTACCTGCCCTGAATCCACCGCGGCCTGATCCACCAGTCCCTTGGCTCCGGCGTAATGGTCTATGTGGGAATGGCTGTAAATAATCGCCTTGATGGGGGCGGCCTGCACATGCTTTTGCAGCAAGGCATACGCAGCGGCGGCCGTTTCGGTAGAGGTGCCCACATCAAACACAATCCAGCCGCTTGTGCCGCGTACAAAAGTGATGTTGGACAAGTCATAGCCGCGCACCTGATAAATATTGTCCGTCACCTTGTACACGCCATCGAGCAGGTTCAACTGCGACATACGCCACAAGCCCGGATGCACCGTGCTGGGCGCAGCGCTATCGGGCTTGATGAAGGCCTTGTAGGAATCCAGATCCCACACCACGTTGCCGTTCACGCCTTTGATCTGCAGGCTGGGCTCGCGATAAATCAAACCGCGCTGAGCATTCTTGAAATCCTGGGTGTCATCAAACGGGAGCGTTTTCATCCACTGAGCGTGGCGCTCCTGCGTTGCCTGCGTGGCAGGTGCGGCCTGTGCCTGCCCCAAACCCGCACTGACTACTGCCGCCAGCATGACTGTTCTTATTGCTGCATGTGCCATGACACGCTCCTCCTGATGGGCTTTTTCAACAAGCGTCTCATTCTGGGAGCAAAGCGGACCTGATAGCCCAATCTGCGGATTTGCCACAGTGGCCCGCTTTAAATGCTTTTTCAACGCCGCTTTTCTACCTTCTGTTTTTCGAGGAGGTATGCATATGCAAAAGACAATATTTGGCCTGTTGGCCACCAGCCTGATCAGCACGGGTGCCCTGGCCCAGTCCCAGAACGACGCCAATAACCCGCTGAGCCCCCGGCCCATGGTCAGCCTGCACGACTACTACGTGCCCGAGCTGTACAAGCTCGACAATGCCTGGGCAAACCAGACGGTGCTGCGTGCCGTCCTGCCCAACAAGACCTTTGGTCTGCCGCAGCTATGGCGTTTGAATGTACCGATTGTGGCCTTGCACCATGATCGTCTGGGCAGCAAATCCGGCTTGGGCGACATCACCTTCATGGATGTATTCATGAAAAACGCAGGCAGTTTTTCCTATGGCATCGGCCCCTTGCTGGTGATGCCTACGGCATCGAACGATTTGCTGGGACAAGGCAAATGGCAAATTGGCAGTGCAGCAGCTTTGGTTGCCAGCCGGGATTGGGGTCTGGCAGGCGGGCTACTGACCTTTCAACAATCCTTTGCTGGGGACTCGGACCGCGAGAAGGTCAAGATGGCCACCTTCCAGCCCGCTCTGTTCTATAACCTGCCCAATGGCTTTTACCTGCGCTCCAGCGGGGTGTGGACCTTTGATCTGAAAAACCACACCCATCACATTCCTGTAGGTCTGGGTCTGGGCAAGGTGTTCAAGCCCGGCAAGAGCGTGATCAACGCCTTTATCGAACCACAATACTCCGTGGACAAGAAAGGCGCAGGAGCACCGGTATGGCAAATTTTTGCGGGTATCAATTTCCAGTTCTAACCGGGCTGGCGCTGGATCCACACACTGCGCGCCGCCAGATCGGGCAAGCGCTCGCGCCGATGTCGGATCCAGCCTTCATAGGCGTACAAGCCGCTGCGCAAGACTTCTTGCTGGGCCTGCGCCCAGCAAACCTGCGCCTGCTGTCTATCCGCACGGACCCAGGCCAGATCCCCCCGCAAGCAGTCAAGTTCCGGCAGATACAGGGTAGAAGCCCGCTCCTGCGCGATCTGGCCAACTTGATCCAAAGCCTGGCTGGCACGTTCGATTTCACCTTGGGCCAAATGGCAGCGGGCCACAATGCACAGAAAAGCATCCGTCGCCAAAGGCATGCTGCGTGCAAACTCGGGCAACAGCCCCAGCAGGCGCTCCAGCTCCGAGCCTGTTTCTTCACCTCGCACCAAACGGCAATACAGCACATAGGTTTCAGCCACGGCACACCACACACTGCCAGGCAAGACAGGTTGCAACATGCCCAGCAAAGCCTGACTGCGGCCAGCCAACATGTCCAGATTGCCTTGCAGATACAGGATGCGCAGCATCTGGATTTCTGCAATCACCGCCGAAATTCGAGACTGACTTTGACTGGCCAGAAACTGGGCATGGCGAGCATTGGCAATGCCCTGCTCAAAGCGCCCTTGCAGCACTTGGGCCAGCCCCAACAGGCTGTACACCAAAGCCGGACAATGATGCCCAAGAGCCGCATCCATGGCCGGAACGGGTTGCTCGTATGCCAGGGCACGCAGCGCCTCATCCAAGGCCAGCTCGGCCTGTTGCACACGACCTTTCCAGAACAGATATTGGGCCTCGGCATACAAACCCCAGCCATACCAGGCGCTTTGTCCCTGACGTCGCGACTGTTCCTGCAATTGCTTGGCATGGGCCAGACTTTCCGGCAATTTGCCAGCACCATGCAGCATCACCCATTGGCCCCACAGCACGGGCAAATCATCCTCACCGCCCTCACTACGTCCAGCAGCCTGCTCGTAAGCTTGCGACACGGGCATGGCGGCAGGTCCGCCACGACTGATTTCCAGCGCCCCCAAGGTGACGTAGCTGTCGCGCTCGTACTGACGGCGCAACTGCACATCGCTCATGTATTGCAGGCTGCTCAGAACCTGCGACAACTGTTCTGCCGCTTGCAGGTTGTCACCACTGCGCAGCGATGTATCAATGGCTTTACGCCACCAGATGGCTGCTTGCTCGCTTTGCGCCTGCGCCAGACAAGCGGCAATTTCTTCTTCAGCCTGCTGCATTTGAATCAGGCTATGGGCAAGCTTGCCGTACAAAGCCTTGCTTTCTTCCTTGGCAATCAAACGTCGCAAGGCGGAACGCATCACTGGAGCGCAAGAAATCTGGCCCTGGCTGTCTTGCTGCAACAAGCCTTTGTCCAACAGGCTGATCCAGGATTGCTCTACAACGCCTAAAGGCAAATTGCAGGCCTGGGCCAAACCCGCAGGCGTGGCAC
This sequence comes from Alcaligenes sp. Me129, assembly GCF_050487245.1. Lineage (NCBI taxonomy): Bacteria > Pseudomonadati > Pseudomonadota > Betaproteobacteria > Burkholderiales > Alcaligenaceae > Alcaligenes > Alcaligenes sp. Me129. The sequence continues at coordinate 51,930 of NZ_JBKQGX010000015.1, read as the reverse complement.
GCTCCCACAACACAGTCATCAAGAGCACGCAACGGCTGTCCGCATCCAGTTGCTCCAAACTCAGCAGCAAGCGGTCTGCCAGACGTGGCAAGTAATCCAGCGGCATGCCAAAACGCTGCAAATGCAGCATGTCCTTGATCAACATGGGATTGCTCAAACGCTGGCTACGAATCTGTGTACTGGCGTCCGAGGACAGGCGCTTGCCACGTGCATAAAAGCTCATCGCCTTACCCACATCCGCCTCGGACAAACTACGCAAAGCCATACTTTGAGCAAAGTCCAAAACCAACTGAGCCTGACGCGACAAGATCAATAACAGGACCCCAGCAGACTGCTTTTGCACTGCAGCCCATATCGCCGCCAAGCTGTTTTGATAACCGGCATCCAGTACATCAACATGGTCCAGAATCACCAGCACAGGCTGGTTCTGACTAGTAAAGGCCTGCACCGCCGCCAATAGCAAACGGCACGGATCGGGTACCACTTGGGTATCTTCCGTATTCAGACAGTGAACATCTTGCAGCACTTGATCCCAATGAGAATCAGACAGGCCAAACCAGGCCTGCAGGCACTGACTTAACGCAAGAGGCAAGTCCTGGGTTCCGTTCCCTTCCCCTAGACTAGCCTGCATCATCTCGCGCACGCCTTCCAACACATCCTGACGCGAGAAATCAATCAGCAAGGGCTGCCCGCCATCGCGAACAACGTAGCTGCGAAAGGCTTCGGCCAAACGAGATTTGCCCGAACCCAGATCACCATGAATTCTGAAGGCGGCTTTGTGAGACTGACGGCTGCACTGCTGCCATTGCGCCACCAGTTGCTCGAACTCGGGTTGACAGCCATAAAGAGGATCGTTCATCCACCTCCCCTCTCCCAAGCTGAAATAAACACCCTCCGGGCCTCGATGCTGATTGATCTGCCAATCCGCCATACGAGCAACGGCCTGCGCGCTCAGCAGAATCTCGCCATGCCTGGCCTTCCACACCAAAGGCATGACCAACTGCCCAAACAGGCTATGTGTATTGACCTGCTGTTCGTCCACCAAGGCCAGGCTCACATGCACTACCTGACCGATACTGATCCCCGGCGGCGTTCGCAAAGCACGAATCACGCAAGCCAGTTCAACCGCCCGACTCACCGGCTCGGACTGCGCATGTGGCCAGCCAAAATGAGCCAACAAGGTGGACCCGCTGGACTGACTTAACCAAGCCCCGTGCTGACGCAAAATATCCAGCAATTGCTCGTGCCAGGATTCCAGATACGCCACGGCTTGATCCGGCACCAGATCGCCATCCAGATGCGCCTCGGAGTCCTCTGCTGGCAGCCAGGACAGTGCCAAGGCCAGCGTGGCAACCGTACGATGAGCCTGGGCGGATTTGGGGGGTGTCTTGCTTGTTGCCACCGGCCATTGGGCTTGGGCCAGGCGGCGGGTTTCAGGATCGGGACGTACTCCCAGGTACTGACGCAAAGCCTGCTCGCAATGAGCATAGGCTTGCAAGGCGGCCTGCCTGTCCCCTCTTTGCATCAAGACACTGATCAAGAGGCGGTGATAGACCTCCTGCTCGGGAGCTTGCTGCACCCACTCCTGCGCCAATGCAAGCGCCTGATCCAGTTGACGAGCCTGCAAGAGCTGCTCGAAAAGGCGGGCACGCAAGCTAAGCAATTCCAAAGCAAGGCGATCTTCCCAGCTTTGTCGCCAGGAAATAAAAGTTTCAGTATCGGGGGATTGAATCGCGTCTAGAAAAGGACCGACATACAGGCTCAAGCGCTGTGAAAGACGAGCATTCTGCGCGGCATCGGCCTGCAGAAATTCCAGCACATCCATTTGCACGCTTTCAGGCTTGAACGCCATTGCACCTTCGGCATTGGCGACCAGACAAGCGGCCTGCTCGCCCAGGGCCTTGCGCAACACATGCAGCGCGTGGCGCAAGCGCGATAGTGCCTTGTCTCGTGTCAGATCTGGCCAAAGCATTTGTGCCAGCCGCTCGCGCTGCAGCGCCTTGCCTTGCGCCAGGCACAGCACCGCAGCCAGCAGTTTGACCTTGTCATAGCTAAGCAATGCAGTGCGATCCACCTGATCGACAATAAAGCGAAATGGGCCCAGCAAACCTAGCACGATCATTGAACGATGCTCCGAGCACAGGGCCATTTCGGCCCAGCGTCACTCGTGTCAAATTGACAGCAAATCCGACACTACGTCTTAAAAAAGCTGTAATTAGCTGCCGATTGTACTCAAAGCCCTTCAATCTTCAATCAAAGAGTATTAATTGTGTCCAGAAATTTCCCGGGGTTCCGGATTTTGTAGAAGCCTTGGCATTGCGCAAGCAAACATAAACGACTACGTAGACGTATTTGTGAGTTTTAGGCTACTGTTCCTGAAGAGGCCATGACAGTCAGTGGTGTAAATTCATCCATCTGCTGCTCCCAATCCCCATGTTGTAGGGCCCGTCAGTTCTGTTTGATTTACTCCCAGGGAGGACGAAGACCATGCTTGGCATGATGATGAATACCCCACTGCTAGTATCATCCATACTGCGTCACGCAGCGAACTATCACGCAGACCGAGAGGTCGTCTCGCAAACCGTTGAGGGCCACATTCACCGGTACACCTATACCGAGCTATCCAAACGCAGCCAGCAACTGGCCAATGCGTTGAAGAAAATGGGCCTGCAACATGGCGACCGTGTCGGAACCCTGGCCTGGAATGGCTATCGTCACCTGGAGTTGTACTACGGCGTATCGGGCTCGGGCCTGGTGTGCCACACCATCAACCCGCGTCTGTTTCAGGATCAAATTGGCTACATCATTGAACACGCAGACGACAGCGTGCTGTTTGCCGACCTGAACTTCATGCCGATTCTGGAGTCCTTGGCCGATCAGCTGTCCAAGCTGAAAGCCGTGGTCATCATGACGGACGAAGCGCACATGCCCAAGTCGGACCTGCTGCCCAACCTGCAGTGCTATGAAACCCTGATTGCGTCTGAATCCGATCATTTCGACTGGCCGGTGTTTGATGAGAACACGGCCTCCGGCCTGTGCTACACCTCCGGCACCACGGGCAACCCCAAAGGCGTGCTCTACAGCCATCGCTCCACGATCTTGCATGCCTTTGCCTTGAGCATGCCCGATGCCCTGTGTCTGTCTGCTTCTGACACCATTACCCCCATCGTGCCCATGTTCCACGTCAATGCCTGGGGCCTGCCCTATGCGGCCTTGATGGTGGGCGCCAAACTGGTCTTGCCCGGCCCGAAACTGGACGGCGCCAGCCTGCATACCCTGTTTGAAAACGAAGGTGTCACCATGACAGCCGGTGTGCCTACCGTCTGGCTAGGCCTGCTCGACTGGATGCAAGCCAATGGCAAAACCTTCAGCAGCCTGCAACGTCTGGTGATTGGCGGCTCGTCTGCGCCTCCAGTCATGATTACCCGCTTCCAGAAGCTGGGTGTCAAGGTACGCCACGCCTGGGGCATGACGGAAACCAGCCCGGTCGGTCTGGCGGCTGCCCTGCTGCCCAAGCACGAGTCCTTGCCGGAGAACGAGAAACTCAAGCTGCTGGCCAAGCAAGGTCGTCCGCTCTTCGGAGTCGAGTTCCGGGTAGATGGCGACGATGGTCAACCCATTGCCCGCGACGGCAAGATGTTTGGTGCCATGATGGTGCGCGGCCCCTGGATTGCGGGTTCTTACTTCAATAGCAATGACACCTCTGCCCATACAGAAGATGGCTGGTTCAATACGGGCGACGTGGTGACCATTGATCAGGATGGCTTCATCCAGATCGTGGACCGAACCAAGGATGTGGTGAAATCCGGTGGCGAATGGATCAGCTCCATCGAGCTGGAAAACATTGCCCAGGCTCACCCGGCGATCAAGGAAGCAGCTGTCGTAGCCAAGCCCGACGAGCGCTGGGGCGAGCGTCCGGTTCTGGTGGTGCAGCTCCAGGACGACGCTACCTTCACCAAGCAGGACATGATTGATCTGTTTACAGAACAAGTCTCCAAATGGAGCATTCCTGATGAACTGATCGTGGTGGATGAACTACCTCACACAGCAACCGGCAAGCTCTTGAAAACCGCTATTCGCAAGCTGATTCAGGAGGATCTGAACAAGCTGGCTGCGCAGAACAAGGTGGGTTAACCAAGCTGCATCCAGCCAGATGCCTGACAGCAGAATCAAGGAGCCAAGCTCGGCTTTCTTGACGCGCAATCGCAAACAGCCCCCCGACAGTTATCCAACTGTCGGGGGGCTATTTTTTGCCTTTGCCATTGGCTTTGAAAGGGCCAGAATCAAGTCCAGTATCTATGGCTGATCGCCCATATCAACAGCATGCCTCCTTCAAGGATGCACGGGCGTAGGAATATCCCAGATATTGAGATCCGCATTCTCGCGCTCCCAGGCCCGCACAGAGAACTTGGCACGATTGAACAGACCCAGATAGTTTTCATAGCGAATCTTGTTGCCTATGGCCACTGGCAACTCGTCCAGAAACTCCCTCATCTTGGACAAGTCCGCATGGTACTGAGCAGGTTCCATCAAACCGCCTGGTGTCACTGACGTGGGAGGGGCCGACTCAAAGCGATTACGCGTAAAAATCACCACATCTGAACCCCACAGAATCCGGTTCTGGTATTCATTGAAGAAATTCAGCCAATCCTGGCGACTGGGCATGCCCGGCTCGGGATTCAACATATAGTCCTGCACCAGATCCCAGGAAATATCGGTAGACCAGCTGGGGCAGGCATCCAGCACTTCTTTCACGCGCGTAATGTGGTCGATGGTGGGTTTCACAAAACGCCCCAGGCCCGTATGCGCCCACACCACCTTGGCTTTGGGCGCATGTCCGCACACGTGCTTCAAGCCGTCCACATAGTCCTGATCGGGATAGGAATGCTCCAGCTCACCCTGGTAATTGACCTCTACCCGGTACATATCATTGTGCAAGATCGCGACCAGACCAATCTCTTCAATGGTCTTGAACAAATACTCCAGCGACTCGGAATACAGCGATACCTTGCTGCCATCGCCCGCATCAGGCGGTAGCGGCACAGAGGGGGCCTTGGTTTGTTCTACCGTTTCACCAGCCAGCTTGCTGGACACCAGCTCCTTGTGAATGGTGAACTCTCCCACCCCGGCAAACACGCCTGGAAAACTGAGCACCGCACGCTTGATATGTTGCGAGGCATATACGTCCATGGGATTGAAGGCCGTAATCATGACATCCAGCTTTTCCTGATACTGGGGCGGCAAGCGTTCGTACTCGCGCGCAAACATGGCATCCACAAAAGAGTAGTAATACAAGTCTGCTTTGGGGCCTATGTAGTAGTTCGGGCCATACATCTGATCGCCAGACTGTGCCTGGTACTGTTCAAACCCATCCCAGCGTTGCTGCAAAGGAATCGGCATGATGGTGGAGCGCACAATTTGCTGGCGATTGGCGCTCATATAGCGCTCTGCATATTCCTTTAAGGAAATACCTTGCATGGCGTAATTGGAAGCGTGGAAATGCACGTCTGCATACAGCTGGCTGGTATCCAGCCGGGGCTCCGGGCTTTGAGCCATAACACTGCTCTGAACCGCTGCGAATAAAGCCAGGCCAGACGCAGCCAGCGCTTTTGCGTTTATATGATGGCAAGTCATTCTTGTCTCCCTCTCTACAAGTAGTGTGCGAAACCTGAAACGGCAACGTAACAACCATACCCAGAGCGCCGTCAATAAATGACAGAAGATAACAGACATTCTTTTAAAGAATTTAACTCACATTCTTTTCCATACTTTTATATTTTTATTATTAATAGCCATACAAATATAATTCAAAATCAAATTAAAAATAAAATACTCAATTAAATTCTGAATTTAATTCAAACCAATTTATTAATCACTTCAATAATCAGGCAGTACAAATCGCCTGTGCACAGCACCTGCTCCCGCATGGCCGCCCTAAGACACCGAGTTGGCAAATAGCAGCGAAGCGCCCAAGCTGAACAAGGCCACGCCTATCACCCTGTCCAGCAATCTTTGCCGGGCCAGCATGGCTGCCCGCAAGCGCTTGTTTGAGAACACCAGCGCCACAATGCTGAACCAGACCCAATGGGCAAAAGACATGAAAAACCCATAAGCGAAATTCAGCCAGAACGATGCATCCGGCTGCACCAGCTGCGTAAAGGTGGCCACCACAAACAACATGGTTTTGGGATTCAAGGCATTGGTCAAAAACCCCATGCCAAAAGCTTGCCAGGCGCTGGGCATATTTCCCGCCTCACCGTCCGTATTCAAAACAGTGCGATTACAGAAAGACTGATAGCCCAAGTACATCAAGTACGCTGCCCCCACCACTTTCATCACCAGAAACAAGGTGGGAGACTGAGTAATCAGAATTGCAACGCCCAGCACCGTGTAGACCACGTGCACCTGCACCCCGGCAGCAATACCCAGAGCCGAAATCAGGCCAATCTTGCGGCCAAAGGAATAGCCATTACGAGTGACCATGGCAAAGTCGGGGCCTGGGCTGATCACGGCCAGGATAGTGATAGTGGCAACGGCCAACAGTTCATGCATTTTTAACAAGCCTAAGTTTGATGAAATCGGTGTGACAAGCTAGGTCAAAGGCAGCCAAACCACAGAGCCAGTCCTACACTCTAGGAATGAGATCGTTCCTTCGCGGACGATCTACCAGTCTGCAAAGACCGCTCCAGTCAGAATGTGAAAACCCTTCCTGGTGAGCTATGTATTCATCGAATTTATATAGTTTTTGCTATTCTCAACGGGACCAATCCAGATTTTCAAAACCCAAGAAAAACCCTCCAAAACTTCTATCGTTTTCTTGTTTTAATATTCGCTCTCAGGATTTCATTATTGATAATCCTGTGCTAATTTAAAAACGATAATTCCTGCGCTATTTCTGTGAGTTTTCATCGACCATGCAAATCCCCAATCTCACGGCCTTCCGCTACTTCGACACGGCCGCCAAGGCAGGCAGCTTTGTGCAGGCAGCCCAGCTGCTGCATGTCACTCACGGCGCGGTCAGTCGCCAGATTCGGGCGCTGGAAGAATCTTTGGGGGTAGAACTGTTTGAACGGCGCAATCGAGCTGTATTTCTGACACAGGCAGGCCGCCAGCTTTTGCATGTGACCGCGCCCATGTTCGAACGCTTGGAAGACGTGGTGTATCAGTTGCAGCAGACACAGCGTGAACATGCGCTGGTCGTTTCCTGCGAGCCCACCATTGCAATGAAATGGTTGATACCCCGACTGGGGGATTTTCACACTCTGCACCCTAATATCACCGTGCATCTGATTACAGCCGGGGGGCCAGTGAACTTTGCTCAAATGGGAGTGGATCTGGCCATACGCCGTGACGACTTTCATTGGGCAGACTCGGTCTGCGGCCTGAAATTGTGCGAAGAAATGATAGGGCCGGTCTGCCAGCCCCACTATCCCCACATCCAGGACACGGCCAAACAGGTGCTGATACAAAGCAGCTCCCGTCCGCAAGCTTGGGCCACCTGGGCGCGACTTAGCGACCAAGTCATACGCTCTGCCAACAAGCTGGAACTAGAGCATTTTTATTTATGTATCCAGGCCGCCTTGTCCGGACAAGGCATGAGTATTGTGTCGCGTCTGATGGTGCAAGATGAACTGCAAAGCGGGCAGCTCATTGCCCCGCAAGGATTCATTGCGGACGGCTCGGCGTACTACCTGCTCTCTCCCCAGGCTTTGGATCAAAACCCGCGTGCGGAAGTATTTGCCGACTGGTTAAGTGAGCAGCTTGAGCCCTCAAAGATGAACCCAAGCCAATAAGCCTGGCTACTACTGTCCCAAGCCAAAATACTTGGTCTTGAAGGCCTCCACCTTGCCTTCATCCACGGCCCCTAGCACAGCCAAAGTTACTTCTCGGGATAGCTCACTTTGCAGTGGCAAGGCAAACCCATACTTGTCACGCTCGAACAGTCGCCCCACTACCTTCACCGGCAAGCCAGGGTTGGAATACACGTAGTACTCCAGTACCGGAGCGTCGGCAATCACGGCCACAACATCGCCATTGTCCAAAGCTGCCGTGGCTTTGTCCAAACTGGCATAACTGCGCATGGCAAGTCCCTGCTTGCGGGCATAGTCCTCTTCTACGGTCCCGATCAGCACGCCTACTGGTCGCCCCTTCAAATCGTCCACACTATTGATCTGGTTTGAGATAGCCAGCGTTGTCATCACGCTGGTGACAGAGGACGTTACAAAGGCCAAGATGCCCACCCCACACACCAGCCACAAGCCCTGCCAGATACGTCCTAACCAGCCAAAAAGATTCTTTCTGGCCGGGGCACGCCCCGAAGTCACAACAGACATCACGGTATAGAAACTCTCTGCCACGCCATCGCGCCAGCGAGCAGGGAAGGATTGGTCAAACCGCCGGTCAAACAAGGTCAAAACAACAGTGGCAAACAAAATGACAAAAGCGATCCATGCATACGCCGTAATAAAACCGGCCTGCGCCAAACCCTTGAGAACACTTTGAAAACCAGTTCCTTGATCGGAACTGACCATCAGGCGCATACCACCATCAAACCAGGGCTGGGTGAAATCCACCTTCAACGCGCGTTGCTGCGTGATAGTCAGATTAGTCATGGCAACATCAAGAGAACCCGACTCTGTGGCACTGAGCAAATCCCGAAACGTGCCGTATTCCTTATATTCAAATACCCACTGCTTTTCTGCTGCCAAATCTTCCCATAAATCGATAGCCAATCCGGTGAAAGCACCATCACTTTTCATTACGAATGGTGGCGAGACCAATACGCCGACCGTCAATGGCGGCTCTTTGCCATAGCCTGTTTGGGGAAGCGCCGCCAACAACATCAACAGAGCAACAAGGCCAAAAAGACGTGCTTGAGCAATGCGGCGGCCAAACTGATGGTGGCTCAGAAATGGGATTTTCATAGGCAATCTTGGGGGGTGTAGTCCGAGATTCCACTTGCCAGGCGGGCTGAGAATAACAAGGACGGGCGAATATTGTCTTAGAGGATAGCAAATTGGCATCGGCCCTGTTCCCGGTTCCAGAAGGATCTGCTGTCGCAAACCACGAGTTTCACAATGCCTGACAAATCAATAAAACGTCACACGCGAATCTTGTCATTCAAAGCTCTCTATGGGAAACATCAAACTATTCAATAATTCTTGAATTATTGTATTATTACTCTATGGAAGAATCTCAAGTTATCCGCTCCCTGGCCGCTTTGGCCCACGAAGCCCGCCTACGGGTTTTCCGCGCACTCGTTGTTGCCGGGCCCACCGGACTGACACCCGGCTCTCTGGCTGAGCAGCTAGGTATTGCCCCCAACGCCCTGTCCTTTCATTTAAAGGAGCTTAGCAACGCCGGGCTGATCCACGCCGAGCGGCAAGGTCGCAATCTGCTCTACAGCGCCACCTTTCCCGCCATGAACAATCTGCTTACTTATCTGACCGAGAATTGCTGTCAGGGTCAAACCTGCCTCCCAACGCAAGACCTGTGTCAGAACTGCTAGAGCGCCGAACACTTGATATCCACGTCCTGCAAAAACCACTCGGAACTTAACTGCCTTGCTGGCTATCCCCCTGATCAGAGCACTCCGTCATGCTTCTTGCTGTACTCATTTTTATCGCTACCTTAACCCTGGTGATCTGGCAGCCCAAAGGTTTGGGCATTGGTTGGAGTGCCTCTTTAGGCGCAGTTGCTGCCTTGCTGTCTGGCGTCGTGCAATGGACTGACCTGGCCCTGGTCTGGAATATCGTCTGGAACGCCACCGCCACATTTGTCGCCATTATCATCATCAGCCTGATATTGGACGAGGCAGGTTTTTTTGAATGGGCCGCCCTGCATGTCGCCCGTTGGGGAGCCGGCAACGGGCGCAAGCTCTTTGCCTTTATCGTGATTCTGGGCGCAGCAGTCTCTGCCCTGTTTGCCAATGACGGGGCCGCACTGATTCTGACGCCGATTGTCATGGCCATGTTGCTGGCCTTGGGCTTTTCACCGGCAGCAACTCTGGCTTTTGTCATGGCAGCCGGTTTTATTGCGGACACAGCCAGCTTGCCGCTGGTCGTCTCCAATTTGGTGAACATCGTCTCTGCCGACTACTTCAAACTGGGCTTCACGGACTACGCCGCCATCATGGCACCCGTCAACATCGTGTCTGTACTGGCCAGCCTGGTCGTTCTGATGCTGTACTTCCGTCGCGACATTCCCGCCCACTATCGCCTTGAACAATTAAGAGCGCCTGCTGAGGCTATCAAGGACATGGCCAGTTTCAAGGCTGGCTGGATTGTGCTGGCGTTATTGCTGACAGGCTTTTTTGCACTGGAACCCCTGGGTGTCCCCGTCAGTGCGGTTGCCGCAGCAGGCGCCATCATTTTGCTGGCGGTTGCCGCCCGTGGCACAGTCATCAGCACACGAAAAGTGCTGCGTGGCGCCCCCTGGCAAATCGTCGTGTTCTCGCTGGGCATGTATCTGGTGGTTTACGGCCTGCGCAATGCCGGGCTAACCGATTACCTGGGCTTGTTGCTGGATCAGTTCGCCCAAGCTGGCGTGTGGGCGGCGGCCATGGGTACCGGCGTCCTGTCTGCGTTGCTGTCCTCGGTGATGAACAATATGCCCACAGTCCTTGTCACCGCCCTGTCCATTGACGCTTCCAGCGCCGAGGGCATCGTCAAGGAAGCCATGATTTACGCCAACGTCATTGGCAGCGATCTGGGCCCGAAATTCACACCTATAGGCAGTCTAGCCACCTTGCTGTGGCTGCATGTCCTGGCCCAGAAAGGCACAAAAATCAGCTGGGGCTACTACTTCAAAGTAGGAGCCATCCTGACCACACCCGTCTTGCTGATCACCCTGGCAGCCTTGGCGCTGCGACTGGGTATGGCCCACTGAACCCTGATATCAAGATCGCGCCATGACAGACATCATCATCTATCACAACCCCGCCTGCGGCACTTCGCGCAACACCTTGGGCCTGATCCGCAATAGCGGACAAGAACCCACCATCATCGAGTATCTGCAAACACCGCCGGACCGCAGCACGCTGACTAAGTTGATCGCAAACTGTGGACTGAGCGTGCGTGAAGTCCTGCGACAAAAAGGTACGCCCTATGAAGAACTCGGGCTCGGCGACCCGAAATGGAGCGATGAACAACTGATTGATTTCATGTTGCAGCACCCGATTCTGATCAACCGCCCTATTGTTGTCACCCCATTGGGAACGCGCTTGTGTCGTCCCTCGGAACAGGTGCTGGAGATACTTCCCCAAGCACAACAAGGTGCCTTCCGGAAAGAAGACGGCCAAGCCGTTATTGATGAAAAAGGACAAAGAATTGAGCAAGCCTGATTTACCCAATCTGGACGAGCACGCATTTAACACTCCAGATATGGCAGAACTGCTGCCTCAAGCACGCGCCACACACCCACCTCGAATTCTGCTTTTATATGGTTCCCTGAGAGAACGCTCCTACAGCCGCTTTCTGACGCAAGAAGCTGCACGGCTGCTGGAAGCAATGGGTGCAGAAACCAGAATTTTCGACCCGCAAGGCCTGCCCTTGCCCGATGGTGCAACAGAGGACCACCCCAAAGTGCAGGAGTTGCGCCAACTCATGCAGTGGGCCGAAGGCATGGTCTGGACATCGCCCGAGCGCCACGGTGCCATGAGCAGCGTTCTGAAAGCACAAATTGACTGGATACCGTTAAGCATCGGTGCTGTACGCCCAACACAAGGCAAAACACTGGCCGTGATGCAAGTGTCAGGCGGCTCGCAATCCTTTAACGCCTTGAACCAGATGCGGGTTCTGGGCCGCTGGATGCGCCTGATCACTATCCCCAACCAGTCTTCGGTTGCCAAAGCCTTTCTGGAATTTGACGAAGAAGGCCGCATGAAACCTTCGTCCTACTACGAGCGCGTGGTGGATGTGATGGAGGAACTGATGAAGTTCACCTTGCTGACGCGTGACTGTGCGCAGTATCTGGTGGATCGATATAGCGAGCGCAAGGAGACGGCGCAGGAGCTGTCGGCACGGGTACAACAGCGCAGCATCTAGCGCGCCAATCAGAACGGAAAACACCTCGCTGCGCTTTTCAAAAACACACAGTCGCTATACAAACAAGGTAGGGGCTTGCCCCTGCTTTACCTCATACCCCGCAGCAACATCAGTTTCCCTTCATCTTTCCCTGCCAGGCTTTGCACATGCGTATTCTCTTAATCGAAGATGATCCTTCGCTGGGCAGTTCCTTGCAGTCCTGGCTGCATCTGGACGGCTACGCTGTGGACTGGTTGCAACGTGGCGACCAAGTGGCCACGGCCCTGGCCACTCACACCTATCAATGCATCTTGCTGGATCGGGGCTTGCCTGGTCTGGATGGCGACGCGGTCTTACGCAGTCTGCGAGGGGCCAATGGATCTCACGCACAGGTGCCCGTCATTGTGATCACTGCCCGCGATACCTTGGCCGACCGGGTACAGGGTCTGGATCTGGGCGCGGACGACTATCTGGTCAAACCGTTTGATCTTGAAGAGCTGTCCGCGCGCGTACGTGCAGCCTTGCGCCGCAGTGCCGCCCAAGCCTCTCCCCAATGGCGTCACGGTCCCGTCGCCATTGACCCGATAGCCAAGCGCGTCACCTTGAACGACAAGCCTGTGGCCGTAACAGCACGCGAATTCGCTGTTCTGCAAGCCTTGATGCACCATCCCACCCATATTCTGAGTCGTGCCCAGCTTGAAGAAGCCCTTTATGGCTGGAGCGAAGAAGTGGAGAGCAACGCTATCGAAGTACACATCTACAATCTGCGCAAGAAATTGGGCAGTGACTTCATCGTCACCGTACGTAATCAAGGCTACGTTCTGGCACCCGCATGAAAAACCTGCTCCAGAAACTAACGCGTATCCGCTCTGCCGCCAAGTCCCCGGTGTCACGCCCGAAAGGCTGGTCCTTACGACGTCGTCTGCTGCTTACCGTCATGGGCACCAGTATTGGGCTGTGGCTGGTCAGCCTGGCCATCGTAGTCGGAGTGGCCTGGCACGCAACCGGCGATGTGCTTGATGATGCCCTTGAAGAAGGGGCGCGTCTGGTACTGATGCTGGACCCGCAAGAGGCGCAGGCTTCTGCCAATACTACAGACACACGACTGAACCGTGACGCGGCTCTCAAGCTGCGCATGTATTACCAGCTCGTGGCCGCAGATGGCCGGGTACTGCTGCGCGGCGACGACACTCCCAAAACGGCTTTTATCCCCCAGGCGAAACGCAAGCAAATCACCACTGTCTGGGTTGATGACGAACTCTGGCGGGTTTACGTCCGCCCCGGAGCCGGAGGGGTCACAGCCCAGGTTGGCCAGCCTATGGAAGAACGCCTGGAGCTGCTTGAAGACATGGCCGAGAACCTGGTTTGGCCCGCAGTGGGACTACTGGCGCTGCTGGGTCTATCCAGCTGGTTCCTGATCCGACGCCTGATGCGTCCTTTGGAGGACACGGCTAAACGCATCAATTCCAAATCGCCCGATGACCTCACTCCTGTAGAAGGCGGAAATCCCCCACGCGAGCTGCAACCCATGCTGGATGCATTGAATGCGCTCATGGCACGCTTGTCTTCAGCACTGGAAAGTGAACGGCGCTTTACGTCCGATGCCGCACACGAACTGCGTACGCCCTTGGCCGGGCTGCGCATGCGCGTTCAACTAATTGAGCGCGAGCTGCAACTGCCTGACGCCCATCTGCAGCAATTACGCGCAGACCTGGACCGTTGTACCGCCCTGGTAGAAAGCCTGCTCGCCCTGACGCGACTGGAGCCGCAGGCCGAACCCTTGAAGCGTGAAACCGTAGACCTGAATCAGGTCCTGGACAGTCTGATTCCATCCCTGCCTTCGACATCCATCAACATGGAAAGAGCCCTGGCCGTCACAAGCATACAGGCGGCGCCAGTGCTGTTAAACAGCGCTTTACGTAACCTGATTGGCAATGCCATTCGCTACGGCGGCGCAGGCGTCCGAGTACGGGTCGAAACAACACGCAGACACGATGGCGGTGTACGCCTTGCGGTCCGAGACAATGGGCCTGGCGTCCCCCCCGAACAACGGCCCAGACTGGGAGAACGCTTCTTTCGCGTATTGGGAACCGGCCAAACAGGCAACGGACTGGGTTTGTCCATCGTGGCCCGCATCGCGGCCTTGCACGAGGCCACGCTTTCCTTTGAAGAGGGGCTGGACGGCCAGGGTCTGAGTGTCGTGCTGGATTTCCCACCCAATTACGTATCTTAAGATTGCCTTCAGGTTCGGGGGGTCTAATAAAACTATTCCGCAATCGGCGGAACATTGACCCGATAACCCGATACAGGAAACTCAATCATGCGATTCACTTTACCCACTCTTGCTGCCGTACTTGCTCTGAGCGCCACCGCTGCCCTCGCACAACCAGCCAACTACACAGGCCCAAGCAATGCACCTCAAGCCGCCACGGCTGCCGGCTCCTACTCTGGCCCTAACAATGTGCCGCTCATGACCGTCAAGCAGCTCCTGGAAACCGGCCGCGACGATCAAATCGCGCGTTTGCAAGGCCGTCTGGTGTCGTTTGAAGGTGATGAGCGCTATATTTTTGAAGATGCCACCGGCCGTATCACGGTAGAGATCGACAACAAGGACTTTCCGGCTGGTCAAACCATCAGCGCCGAACAGAAAGTGGAGCTGACGGGCGAGTTCGACAAAGGCCTGCGCAAAACCGAATTTGAAGTCGACCGCCTGAGCCTGCTACCTTAATCCTGCCTGGTCTGATGTCCCAGTGGAATTGGTACCGGACAAGCTGAAACCAATGGGCTTATCCGGTACCAGGCCCCCTCAGCCATCAACCGCATAAGCCACCAAAGGCGAGGCCGTCAATCCGGCGGTCGCTCAGGGTGGCAAAATCAATCGGCAAGCTCAGCAACAGAGCCATCAAGCTAATAACAAGATACCGAAACCATTGCCTGGAGCGTCGCCCGCTATCTGACAACACCAGCGCATGGAAAGTCAGTACGACAGAAAACAACAACGTCAAAAACATCAGTCCTCCTCATTCCAGCGCCTCAAGCAAGGAGTAGCCCCGCACACTCTGATCCTTCTGAGCAAGGGCAATCTGGAGTGCCAGATCAATATCCTGCTGCAAATCGCCAAGCGACTCCAAGCCCACAGACAAGCGCACGAGATTGTCCCCAATCCCACAGAGCATGCGATCCTCCGGCGACCAGCGTCCGTGTGTCGTTGAAGCCGGGTGCGTGACCATGCTGCGTGTATCTCCAATATTGGTGGCAATTGAAATCAGCTGCAAAGCGTCCATGAAAGCCCAAGCCTCTTTTTGGCTCGTGCCCACTTCAAAGCTGACCACCCCTCCAAAGCCGGCCTGTTGCGCGCAAGCGATTTCATGGCAGGGATGCGACTCCAGGCCCGAGTAAAACACCGAACCTACATTTGGATGCTTCTCCAGCCAACGTGCTATCAACAGTGTGTTGGCACTGATATGCTGCATGCGCAGCTCAAGCGTCTCAAGACTCTTGAGCAGTAACCAGGCATTCATGGGGCTCAGACAGGCTCCTTGCGAACGCAACACCGCCCGCAGTGGCTTCATCAATGCCTCGGCCCCACCGACTACACCGGCAATGCACCGACCTTGGCCATCCATATACTTACCGGCAGAATGCAATACCAGATCCGCACCTTGCCTTAATGGCCGCTGCAAAACAGGCGTCAGCATGGTGCTGTCTACCAGAAGCAATGCGCCATGGGCATGAGCCATGCGTGACAGCCGGGCAATATCGGCGACATGCTGCATTGGGTTTGCTGGAGTTTCAACAATAAGCAGGCAGGTAGCGCTATCGATCGCCTTTTCCCAAGCGCCGTAATCCAACATGCCAACGACGCGCACCTCCACTCCATAAGGGGAAAAGTGCTGACGCAACATCGTCAGAGTCGTGCCAAACACATCACATGCGCACACGATGTTGCGACCACTCGCGGCAAACGCCATCACCACCGCTGACAATGCAGCCATGCCGGATGCAAACGCCACCGCCGCTTCAGCCTCCTCCAGAAAGGCAACCCGCTGCTCGAACGTCTTTACTGTTGGATTGGTAAATCGACTATAAACATTGCCCGGCTCCGTCCCGCCAAAACGAGCGGCTGCCTCACTGGCTGAACTGAAGCAATAGGCAGAGGTCAGTGCAAGCGGCTCGCAAAAGCTGTCAGAGACATCGATACCCTGTCCAATCCTGAGCATTTGAGTAGCACCTTGGTCATTGAACATCATGGAGATCTCAGTTGAATTCAGTTTGAGTCCGTCGAAAAGCAACAGACGACAGAAAGAGTGAAGAAATACCGGCAATCGCGGTCAGCATGGCCAGGACCATGACTGTGGCCTGATAGCTACCCAAACGGTCATAGCCGTAAGCACCTAATTGAGCAGACCCAAAAGCGCCGATCTGATGAACCAGAAAAAGCATGCCAAATACCTGTCCCTTGACGGCGCCTCCATAGCGATCCAGACAGATCGCTGAGGTCAATATGACTGTTCCGAGATAACTGGCCCCAAATACAGCCGCAAATACATAGGTCGTCACTATCCCGGAGGGAGCCAATAACAAGCTCATGGCCAGACAGCGTAGTACGTAGAATGCCGCCAGCAGCCGATGCTGGGAGAAGCGCAGCGCCAACCAGCCAGCCGCTAAACCGCTAATCATTTCCAGCACGCCAAACAGGCTCAAACTCATCCCCATGCTGGCGCGGCTGACCCCGGCATCGCGCCATAAAGGCACCAGATGAACGTCAATGAACGCCATCGACGCCCCACAGCCGAAGAAACCAAAGGCAAGCACGTAAAAGCCAGGATCGCGCAACACAACAGGCCAAGTGCCAACGCGTTTCTCCTGAATATGTCCGACAGACTCTTTCGCAGGCAAAGGCACTCGTGCTCCCAGCCAGAACAGCAAGGCCAAAGGCCCCAGGAACAGCAGACCAACAACAAAAAAGACCTGCTGCCATTCGAAATGGGCTTGCAACCACAACCAGAATGGAGAAAGGACAATGAATCCAATTGCCGTGCCATTAGTGATCAAGGCATAAGCAAAACTTTTATTTCTCTGGTCAAACAATCGGTCAACCAATATGCCCATGGGCACAAACGTCATCGCCGCCAGAGAAAACGCCGCCAAAAGTCCATACAAGATGACAAAAAGCCAGTACTGATGAGGTAGAAGGCCAAGCAAAAGAAATGCTCCCCCTCCAAGCACACTGCCGATCAAGACGGTCCAGATGGGCCCAAAGCGATCCGACAAGGCGCCGACCATCGGCGATGCCAGCCCGGATACCAAAAGGAACACCCCGCCCACAAAACCGAAATCTGATCGGCCGCGCTCAAAAGACAGAGCCAGGTCATTGAAATAAACCTGGAAAACCCCTTTGAACGCGCTCGAGAGAAACATGGCAAGAAATCCCAGCCCGACCAGAGAGCGGACAACATTCTTGTTTTGCATGAAGCAACATCCACCTCAGATTTTCAATGGCGCACCGAATCAACTCAGACGAACGGGGCTTGGCTGGCAGTACTCTCGATGCAAGTTGTCCTACATGTTCCAGAACAAGGTGCAGGTATGGTCCACGGCCTCCAGCGCCTGTTTCGGTAAACCTTGTCCACGAAACCCCGGCGCCACGACCGCCTTGGCGAGTTCAGCACTGTGTCGGCAATTGGGCATGCCACTCAAATTCATCATCACAAAGAAAGCGGGTTGACCGGCATAGCTGGCATACAAGGCTTGCGTGTCGCCGTCTGCCACTTTGCGGTTCAGGGCGTCCAGGAACAGACGCGCCTGCTCTCCCGACAGCTCAGAGGCAAACCCCAGCGTGCCCTTATCAGCGACCGTCATATTGATAAGCTCCAGCACCCCCGAGCCCATTGATCCCGTAAAAGCGGGATTCCAATGAAGCTCAATAACTCTTGATTCTTCCGCCACGAGGACAAATCCTTTCGATGTAAAAATTTCTTGTTTATCGTAAGTTCTCGACCATCCAGGCTCCAGACCGTTTCAGGACATAAATAGAAAAGAAAACACCATTAAGAAAAAGGAATAAAAAGCGATAACATCGCTAAATCAAATCAATGACTCATCCGAATAACACATGAAACGGATTTTCTTTGTCGTCCTTCCCCAGATGCACATCCTGGATCTGGGAGGGCCTATGCAGATTTTTGCTTCTCTAACAGAACTGGATATAGCCGACATCAAGATCCAGTGTGTCGGGCCGGAGTCCCACATAAAAAGCTACCAGGGGATTTTTCTAAGCGCGATTGCCCCCCTCCCCAAGCGTCTGACTGCAGGAGATGTCGTTGTCGTAGTCGGAAGCAAAATCCAGGCCGAACTCCCCGCAACGCCGGCACAGCAACAAGTGACGCAATGGCTACGTGATATCGGGGGCAAGCTACCGTCGGGAATAGTGATCGCCAGCGTTTGCACAGGCGCTGTGCTGCTGGCACAAGCAGGACTGCTGGATGGTCGCCTCTGCACGACACATCACAATCACCTCAAGACCCTGCAACAACTTGCGCCACAAGCACGGGTTATCAGCAAACGCATCCTTGTGCAGGATGGTCCTATCTATACCTCAGCTGGCGTTTCTGCAGGAATAGATCTGGCATTGCACTTGATCACTCAGTATTTCGGCAGCGCAGTCAGCGCACGCATCGCGCGCGAAAATCTGATTCAGTTTCGTCGTCTGGAAGCAGACCCGCAGTTAAGCGTCCATCTGAGTTATCGCAATCACCAACATCCCTTGATTCATGAAGTGCAAGACTGGTTGGCACAACAGACGGTTCAAACCCCGCTCAACGAATCCTTATCAGCACAATTTTCAGTCAGCTACAGGCATCTGAGCCGCCTGTTCATGAAAGAATGCGGCATCAGTCTGAAGCAGTACCAACAAACCATGCGGCTGGACAGATCGCGCCAATTATTCATGGATACCGACTGGTCTATTGAGCGAATTGCCGAGCATTGTGGTTTTGCCAGCTTGCAATCATTTCGCGCCGCCTGGCGGCAACACGAAACACTTCCTCCCTCAAAATGGCGAGATAAGCAAAGGCAAGACTCTCAAGGCCTGCGCTGATCTTGCGCGGTTCCCAGTCAGCGACCTTTTTTGCAACGACGACGCAGAGCCTGACTAAAAATGAATTATTAATTTCACCGACTCTGTAAAACGCAGCCAAGAAAAAAGCCCCCGCACATTGCTGTGCGAGGGCTTTTGAATTCTGGCGGACAGAGGGGGATTCGAACCCCCTGATATTTCACGTTTAAAGCCGCTTCTCAGACTATGCATGTCTTAAGCCTGTCTTTGATTATTCGTGGCTTACTTTCTCCAAGGAAATCGTATGGTAGAGCCCCTGTCAGAATTACTGCGTGTGCGCATCACACCCTCTCAAAAACAAAATTTCAGTGAAGCGGCTGCCCTGGCAGGTATCACTCCCTCGGAATATGCTCGTCGCTTACTCACAAGTTCAGACTCAATTCAAACCGAATTAGAAGCCCTGCGATACGCCATCGAGTTGTTGACTGAAGATAAAAGAACAGTCCTCGAAACTTTGTTATTGCTCCGAGAGATAGTTCCCTTAGAAAAGGCCAAGAAAGCACATCAACGCATGTCGACGCTGGGTTACCAACCCGTACATTTGGAGGAATAACAATGGAGTCCACAGTTAGTAAACAGCGCAAACCTGTGCGCCGTGCATTTCTTCTCGGTGTCCTTTCGACTCTGATCGTCATATCAGCGTGGAACGCTATTCCTGAGTCGGGAGAGCACTGGGTAATCAAAGTTGTAGTGTTTGGAGCGCACATTTTTTACTGGCTCGTGCTCGCCGCTTTCGTTTTCAAATTTTCTTCAACCATCTGGAAGTGGCTGAATCGTTAACTGGCCAAATTAATTAGAGAAAACAATGACCGACAAGCTTGAATCAATTGCCGCGATCCAAAATGAGATCACACGCCTTAAACGCAGAGCAGAACAGCTCAAAAGACAAAAAAGCAAAAAAACCATTAGTGATATTGTCCGCACCATGCGCGACAACGATATAAGCCTAGAGGAAGTAACCCAGGCACTTTTGCAACCACAAGAGAAAGCTCGCTCTGCCGGTGTTATCAAGTATCAGCACCCGGACGGCCCTACCTGGACGGGTAGAGGGCGCCCTCCCCTTTGGATAGTCCAAATTGAAGCAACTGGTGGGTCACGCGAGCAATACCGAATCACTAATCCTGCCAACGATTAATCATTACTCGTTGATGCGTCCCCGCTTCTAGCAGTCTTTATTCTTCTTTTCTTGTAGTTCTCCGGCCTTAGCCCCGTCCCTTTTTCCATTGGAATCACCATGAAACGGCTCCCCATTACCTTGGGCGCGCTGGCTTTGGCCTGCGCGTCCTCTTCGTACGCTCAATCTTCTGAAGTTATGACCGGCCTGCCCGCTCTAGCCTGCAAAGCAGTACTGTGTTTATCCAGCAGTTTTCAACCAGGCGAATGCAACGATGCCCTCAATCACTACTTTGACATCCGTAAATACGCCAAAGGCATGCTCGATTGGGAGGCCACAGTAGATGCCCGACGCTTTTTCCTAGGTATGTGTCCAGCTGGCAGTGAAACGGGTATGTCCGCTCGCATGGATGCAATCTCTCGTGGAGCCGGTAAATGTGATGCCGACTATCTCAATGCGGCCTATGGGAAAGATCTCTATCGCTATCGCATAGTGGGTTCGAATTACCTTGGCATCCCGGCCATTCGAGATGTTTCGCTCATCAAGACAGTCACCCTAACCCAACTGCCTAATTATTGCGTGGTCTATAACGACCATGCCTGGACCTACGATCTATCGATCAAGTATGTCGGCAACCCAAACAGTGGTGGCTATTGGGTACCAGCTCGCGAGTTCGAGAAAGCCCAGGCTAAATGGGAGGCAGATCACAACGGGAGCTGGGCCAACAACTGGCACTACTCGTTTGAAGATCCTCGTCGCAATATCGACAACTCCGCAGGCACTGGGAACAACCATTGAGAGAGAGCCGTGCTAGCAGAAATCGCGCTTTTGGCCGCCACATGCGCGCCCAATATTCATGAAACAACGTTATCAGCCCTGGTACGACATGAATCAACGGCCCAGGTGTATGCGATCGGTATCAATAAAGGTAAACGGCTGAAAAAACAACCAACTGACTACGAGCAAGCAGCACAGATTGCCAACGATCTCATTGAGCGTGGCATTGATTTTGATGCCGGGCTTGGCCAAATCAATGTGCGGAACTGGGCTTGGCTTGGATTGACGACAGAAACGGTCTTTGATCCCTGCACGAATCTGCAAGCAGCTCAAACAGTTCTGACGGACTGTTATGAGCGAGCCTTGCGGCAATCCAGCGATGAGCAACGCGCGTTACGTTCAGCCCTGTCCTGCTACAACACAGGCAATTTCGAGCGAGGCTTCAGCAATGGATATGTCGGGAAAGTCCTGGCTCAAGCAGGAATCAAAGTACCCGCCATTAAAGCCATGGATGATGAACCCATGATGAGTTCGGCCAAATCGTCAACACGTCAAACTCAGCGCACAGGTACCCCAGATGGGTTTACACAGCATCGTCTTACTGACGGGTTCAAAACCTCAGAGGACAATACGGCCACGCCTGTTAACGAACCAGACGTAACGCCAGTTACCGTCACTCCTGAATCGCTACCACATCAACCTGAGCGCCTAGGTTTCCCTGATGGGTTTGGCCAGCACCGCATCACCGACGGTTTTAAACCCCGAGGCAACGATACGAGCAGGCCTGCTAACGAGCAAGACACTGCGCCCGTTATCGTCACCGCTGAGCCGCCTCCTGTGTGACGCCTCTCTGTCAGCGTGTAATCAAATCGAACCCAGCCCCAGCCTGCTTTCCCACTGAAGACAGCAGCGCGGCAGAGCCGCGCAGGGGGAGCCGCGCCCGGTGACGGGCGTGGGGGGCAAGGCCCACGGGGAAGGGTCGAGGCTGCAGTCCGACCATAGGCGGACTGGACAGGGAACCCGGCAGGGGTTCCGCGGCCAAGGGGTACATCCATCCCCGCCCGTCAGGGTGGGGACCGAGCTTTAGTCCTCACTCTGCCCATTCGGGCTCTATTTTTCTTCTTAACCACCGCAATGCCTTACGTCCCCAGACGTCTGAGGCAGGAGTACGTATGCCTATTAATCCCGCCCATCCCAACCTTTCCAACCCTTACCACCGACCGTTGGCTGCAATGAACGTCAAAGGTGATCCGGCTCCCGGACACTCGCTCATTACTGGACACATGGGGGCAGGGAAAACAGCGTTGAACGTTGAGCTGTTAGCCCAAGTCCTCGGTCAACAGTCACCGCGATAACCCAAATGCCTGAAATCCATTCTTATCTTTTTGTTCCTGCAGCCCAACGTCACTGCTTGCACGAGCAATACCGGCTTGCATTCGCGTTGACGGACACAGAGTTTGCCGCGCTTAAGTCTACGACATTCGGCCGCTTTTTCACCGTTATGTAGTCAACGCTCAATCGAGCACCATTCCCGTTTTTTCAACCATCAATGCCAATGTCAAATGACACTTGGCACAGGAGTTATGCATGTTCATTAAGCAATACCTGGCTCGTATGGCGCAACACCGTCTTGTTCGCCATCTATATCAAACGGCTGTGCTGACGATGCTCACCACGGGCGTCGCGCACGCTCAAGTGGGCGGTCTTACCAAAGCCCGATCATCGCTGGAAATGTTCCGCGACAACCTTTACATCATTCTGCCGATTGCCTGCGTAGTTATCGGCCTGGTCATCTGGGTGCTGTATGCCGCAGAAATCATGCGTAAAGACGACGCAGTTCGTTGGGGGATCGGCGTACTTGGAGCCGGGTCGGTGGCTGAGATGGTTGTCTTGTTCTGGAAGTAGCCATGGCTAAGGATACTGATCAAGACGAGGATGACAACAGTATCGAATTGAAGCCATTTCACTACCCCGTCTTCAATGGGCTTAGCCGCAAAGCCACCTTCATGGGTGTTCCCACCATGATTTTTCTTGGCACTTTAGCCGGTGTGGCCATCTCAGCCATGTTTATTGGTCTTTACATGTGGGTTGCTGTTTTCATCTTAATTCCCCTGTTCGCTGCCATCACAAAATCGGATGACAAAGCCTTCCAAATATGGGGATTGGAGCTGAAAACACGGTTCAAGAACCGCAATAAAAAGTTCTGGAATGGCTCCAGTTACGCACCCACATCCTATTCATCACGCCGTCCCTGGCGTAAACCATAAAGGAGTCCCTCATGAGCGCCCTGACTTTGAAGGAGCGTCCGGTCTCGCACTATGTGCCCTATTCCCATCACGTCACGGATGAAATCATCAAGGCCAAAAACAATGAATACCTGGCCATCATCAAAGTCAGCGGCCGCTCTGCCATGGCCGCCAGCCTGGAAGAGCAATATGACTGGGTTGAAGCCTTGCATAACGTCATACGCGGCTTACCGCTGGGCAAATTGGGCTTGTACACCCATATTGTTGGTCGTCATGTGAGTGAGTATCCCGACAGCACATTCCCGCAACCCTTTGCTCAACAGTTCGATGATCAATACCGGGCCACGTTCAACAAACGGGGCCTCAAGATTAATGAACTGTTTCTAACCATCTCGATTCACCCAGTGCAAGATGCGTTGTTGGGAGCGGTCGCCTCATTGGAGAAGGCTGATGCACAGCGTTTACTAGCCTGGCAGGAAGAGTCAATTGAGGACCTGCAAAGCGCCATCCGAGCTGTGCTGGCTGGACTTCATCGATACGATGCCGAAGTGCTAAAAATCGTTGATCGTAACGGCTTTGCGTTTAGTGAACCTGGTGAGTTTCTCGCTTTCTTACTTACTGGTCAACGCCTGCCAGTACCTGTGACCGATGGCTACATGTGGGATAGCCTACCCAGTGCCCGCCCCATATTTTCACGATACGGTGAGCTCGGTGAACTGCGTACGCTCGAGAGCACGCGCAAATTTGGCATGTTGGAATTATTTCGAAGCCCAGGACAATTACGTCCTGGACACCTGGACCCCATTCTGTCCAGCCCTCACGAATTTATCATCACCCAATCTTGGGGTAGCTATACCGGTGCAGCAGCCAAGAAACTCGTTAAAAAACATTCGAGGCTCATGCGTGATTCCAATGACGATGCGCCTCGTCAGCTTAAACAGTTGAAGGATCTCATTGAGAGGCTGGAAACTGGTGAGCTCGGTTTAGGAGATCATCACGCAACCATATTGGTGTGGGGTGACGAACCTGCTGGGCTGCGTCGCTCGATGTCCAACATGGTAGCCAAAATGGCTGACCGAGGGCTAACGATCAAACCTCTTGAGAAGGCACTCGAAGCCGGTTTCTGGTCTCAGTTGCCTTGCAACTGGAATTGGCGACCTCGCCCCGAAGCGATTACGAGTGAGAATTTTCTTTGCTACAACAGTTTCCATAACCAGCTCACGGGCAAAGCAACAGGAAACCCGTGGGGGCCAGCTGTGACGATGTTGCGTTCGGTCACGGGTGATCCGTACTTCTTCAACTACCACTCTTCCTTGGAAGAGGTAGATTCAACAGGCGAACGCATGCCTGGCAACACTCTCATTATTGGGTACATCGGGACCGGGAAAACAGTACTTCAAGGAATGCTCTTAACCCAGGCACAAAAGTTTGGTGCCACCGCCCTGATTCTCGACAAAGACGAGGGATTGCATGTTTTGACACTGGCGTTGCGTGGACAATACTTCACGCTACGCTTGGGTATTCCTACAGGCTGGAACCCCTTCCAACAAGAGCCTACGCCCGGAAATAAGGCTTTTATGCGTAAATTGGTGACGCACTTGGCCGGTTTGTCCGGCGAAATTGTCACGACCTTTGATAAGAAGCAGATTTTCAATGCGATCGAACAAATGTGTCGTGACAGTATCGACGTGCAATATCGAGGCGTTACCCTGCTTTGCCAGTACCTGACAAATCCCATGAAAACTGATGGGGAAGAAGGACGCCCTTCAGTCAAAGACCGATTGATGGCCTGGTGTCGAGGCAATGAATATGGATGGGTATTTGATAACCCGTCGGATCGGTTAAATCTGGAGGCACCACCCGGACATAATCCGATTTTCGGTTTTGACCTGACAGAAATTCTTGATGACGAGTACGTACGTGGAGCAGTGACCTTGTACCTACGTCACCGCAGCCAGGCTATGCATGATGGGCGACGCATCATGAACTTGATCGATGAATGTCAGCACCCATTGGAAGATAAACATTTCCAAGATGATATGCAGGACGATTGCCGCACGATTCGTAAGAAGAATGGCATCTTGTGCTTCTCGACTCAAGAGCCAGAAGCCATTGCCGACAATCCGATTGGCCCCTCCATTATCCAGCAGTCTGGCACCCTGATTTTTCTACCAAACCCACGCGCCAAACGTGAAACCTACATGAAGGATTTTGGGTTAACTGCTCAGGAATTTGAGCTCGTCAAGAAGCTCGGTGAAAAAAGCCGTCAGTTCGTCATTAAGCAGGGCTCAAGCGTGACCGTTGCAGAGCTGGATCTGTCGGCGTGTAAAGAGGCCTTGCTCGTATTCTCAGGCAGTCCAGATATGGCCGTAGTCGCACGACAGGCCATTGCCGAGGTTGGTGATGATCCTACTGATTGGCTGCCACTGTACGTTCAACGGGTCAAACAAGCCCGAGCAGACGAACAGGCGGTTCAGAAAAAGGCCGAACTTACCAATCAATAACGTGGCACCTGCACCAAGCCCCTGCACAACAGGGTGCTTGGGCAGGGTTCGTCACGCCCTTTGAAAGAGATGAAATTATGAACCGAAAAGAAAACGATAAAGAAGCTGCGCAAATTGATCATTTTATTAAATACGCTGCGGTAGGTATTGGTTTAGTAACGGCCATGATCGGTTCTGCGGGAAACTCTGTTGCCGCTGCGCTTGTCTGCATTGCCGCTGGTATTTTTTATCATCGATAAAGGTTTTCATTGATAGGAAAGGAAATGCTATGAATTTAGCAGATTGGAATTATTACGTGACTCTCTTCTTTTTCTTGCTGATTTTAATCATATTTATTATTGGCCTAATTCTAGCCATCAAAGAATACAACAGAGAGCACAAGCCAATGCGAGTGGTGAAAACCGCCCGTCCCGCCAGTACGCCGAGTGACGAGAGTGGCGACACAGCCCCGCAATAAATGACAGCACCAGCAGCAAGCGCCTTGCCTCGGCAGGACGCTTGCGCGGGGATTGTCCCGAGGCAACAAGGAAAGGAAATGACCGATCATCTATCCACTCCCACATTGGCTGAACTGCAATCGTTGGACGGCCGCACGTATGCGGAGCTAACTCCTGATGAAATTACAGTGCTGAATTTCTTTTGTAAGTACGGCCGCAAGTACGGTGTAACCGTCATCAATAAAGCTGACTCGCACAGTCGTGTGGAAGTCATCAATGGCGCTACCGCTGGACTGGCTGGACGTTTACGCGGGAATTGCCCCGACATTAAAAGGAAAGTCCAAATCGGTGGCGCGACCGCTGAAACAATGGAACAGAAACGTGTGCGACATGAGGCTTTAGCCAAAGCAAAAGGCGCGACGAAGTTTCAATTCGTGGTTATGCAAGATGGTGTTGATTTTGGTTGCCACGCTGATTTTGGCAATGGGATGGAACCGTTTTATCCCGACAATGAAAATCCCAATTCTTAGCACTTCATGGCTACCAACCAATGAGCAAAATGGCTAGCTTGACCAAAGGAAACAAATGAACAAATCCTCATTTAATGTACCGCCCGGTGAACCAAGCATGCTCCTAACCATGTGCCGTTTGCGTTATCTTCGTCTTCATGGGTTCGTGTTGACCTACTGCGGTGACAAGGCGATTCGAGCCGCCCTTAATGATCTTAAAAGCTCCTCTAAAATGTCTGAGGATGAAGCTCACGAGATGGCAACTCTTATCGAATCTTCGCTGTTCGATCTGAACGCGATTAAACCAGTTAGTGCAGCCGCCGCTGTGAAAACTGCACTCAGAGACGGTACGGCCAAGTTTCATGGTGTTCGGCCAACGCGATTTGACACCCTTGCTTTGGCCAAGGTTGGATTCACAATAATTCGCGGTCTGCTTGATGGTCGCATACCTGGTGGATTAGCTCCTGCAACTGATCTAGCAGACGCCCTTCACAATCTTCCGGAACCCGGCAATAAATTTCTTGAAGAACTCACATTGCTAGATTTAAACGACTTCGTTATCAAGTATCCGGAATTTCGTTCGTTTCTTTCAGTCATTGTTCAATTCCCTGAATAAAACAAGGCCGAACGTCGCACTATGGTGACGTTTTGCTTATCATGGGCCTGGCATTACTAATCTCACCTACTTTACAAGGAGCCTTCCATGAAACGACGTTATTTCCTGAGTGTATTAGGAGCAGCAAGCCTCGCCCTCCTTTCGGGATGTCAAGATAATCTGAATGCTCCGTTCGTAGGATACTGGTTAGAGCAAAAAGACGAACGTCCCGCAACACTTCACGTGACTGAAGATGGGCCTAATCTAGTAGTAAGAGTAAGACAAATCTCCATGATTTCTGGTACGTATCGTCAACACAACTTCCCTGCAAAAGCCAGAGAAAATGGAGTCATGACAATCTCTGATAAATGGCAACTTACATACGATAAGTCTCAAAAATATCTGATTGATTCAGATGGGCGATACAAACCTTTTAAAAAAATCAGTGAGAGTGAATATAAAAGCCTAACTTCTGACTAACTTCAATTTAGCAGTACCTCTTCATCTTAGATAGCAGCCAACACGGCTGCTAATCATCTCGTGCGTTTCAGCACACTATGTAAAACACTTTAGGAGTCATGCGATGACACGCATTCGCGCGCGTGTGGTCAGCGTTCTGCTGGCCACATGCTTAAACACACCCTTAGTCCAGGCAGCTGGTGGCATCCCCACGCTAGACGTTAACTCAATCCCTCAACTAAACGCTTTGCTTGATCAGCTGGAGACAGCACGAGCGCAACTTGATCAAACACGGGCACAACTAAACGCTTTAACCCAGTCATCCGGCTTCGGATATGTTCTAAATAATCCGTCCGTACAACAAGCCATTCGGGCATCTCTGCCAACGGATGCTGCTGCACTCATTGACAGGCTTGATGGGCAAAACTCAGCTCTGTCAGGAGCAGTTCACAACATTACCGCTGATGTAAATTCTTCAGTCGATTTTTCACGAGATCCAGAAGCGCTCCGTGAAAAAGGCGTTCGCTTGGCTGCGACACAGAGAGCGATGTCAGAACAAGCATATAACGCGATGACAAAACGCCTTGAAACGATTGACGGCTTGCAAGCTCAAATCAATCAAACGACAAATCCCAAAGAGATTGCTGAACTACAAGCGCGTATTGCAGTGGAACAAGCAAATATTCAAGCTGACCAGACACGGGTGGAATTGGCCAAGCAACAGTTTGCAGCAGAGCGTGAATTACTGCGCAAACGAGCAAACGTCGTTTATGGAGGGTGGTTGGGAAAGAGTCAAGCCGCCAGTGAATAGGAGCCATCATGGCCTTTAATTCGTCCCAAATTTCTCAACCTGAGAACGCTGACAGAATTGCCGAATGGTTGATGAAGCAGGTAGATGTGGTCCTAAATTCTGCGGTTGCTAAACCCATTGAGCAACTGGCCCAGGCTCTTGCACCCATCATTATTATTGGTTTAACAATTCAGTTTCTGTTCTACACAATAGCTATTATGCGTGGCTATGGAAACATGAATGTTACTGAACTGGTATGGAAATACATACGTATCGCCATAATTGCAGGTTTCGCAACAACAGGAGGGCTTTATCAAACTAATATTGCCAACACGATGCTTTCATTACCAGATGATATGGTTTCCATAGTGGCAGGAAAAACAACTGTAGCTACAGAGATTGATCAGCTTCGACTAAGCTCAAAAGAAGCAGCGGATGAAATTGACAAAAGAGATACCGGATATCTGCCAAGCTCTGAAGACATCGTCTTGTGGTTAATGAAAACAGGCATCCATGTGAATGCTATGGTCGTTGGCGCAGTTATTGCTATTTTAATGATTGTCGTTAAAGTCGGTATGGCTTTAATAGTAGCCACTGGACCTATCTTTATCTCGGCATTGGCCTTTGATCGTACCGAGGGTATGTTCAATAGTTGGGTTTCACAAGCCTTAAATTTTGTTTTCTTGGCACTGTTGGCAGGGCTCCTCTTTGGAGTCCTGATTCAGATCAATATCTCCTACGTTAAAATGATGATCCGACTTATTGGTAATGGAACCTTTTCGGTACTCCCTCTCGTTACCGCTCAACTCCTCGTTGCCTTAGCTAGTATTTTTGTCATGATCATGATTCCCGGCATAGCACAAGGATTGTCAGGCGGTTTCGGCGCGCAATTTGGTGTTGGTAGCGCCAGCCGTGGAGCCATGAGCGCACTACGTGCCGGGCACCTTCTTCGCAAACTTCTCGGTCGCTAACTCTTCGTCGGCTCTACAGCTCGACTGAAATTCTTCCCCATCTTTAATTCAGCCCTCTACGTTACGTCGTAAGTGGGCCAGGAGTCGTTTTCCCATGAAAGTCTCTCTCATCACGATGGCCTTGGCCATCGTGTTGGCCGGTTGCGCCTTTACCCCACCCCAACCTCGTCAACCGGCTGACTCACCTCAAGTCCCTGTCAACGCAACCCCCCCGTTGCACGTATCTGGAGTTGTTCATGAGTAAGCACCTGGAAACTATCAATGTCGCCCAGGAACTGGAAAAAAACCGTGGCCTAGAGCGCGATCTGACCCATGAGTTAGTCTCCAGTCGTCGTCTGGCGTGGCGACTTTGCCTGTTCATGGGTGTGCTGGCAATGGCCAGTGTGCTGGCCGTAGCAGGGCTAACGCCGTTGAAGCAACCACCCGAGATGTATGTGGTTCGTGTCAACGACGCCACCGGTTCCATTGAACATGTCAGCCGTTTAGGTGACCCACTGGATACCTATGGTGATCGGGTCGACAAGTATTTTCTCAACACGTATGTACGTAGTTGTGAAGGATATAACTGGTACACCATCCAAGAGCAGTTTGACACCTGCGCTCTACTTTCTTCACCGCCCATACAGGCCCAATACGGCAAACGATATGTAGGACCGAACGCACCGACCGAGCGCCTGGGTCAACTGTCAAATCTGGATGTACAAGTGCACTCAATCACACTGGGTGCCAATCAAACAGCCACGGTCCGTTTCAGTACGACTCAACGCGAAGTTGCGTCGGGCCGCAATGAACGCGAACAGCACATGATCGCCACTATTGCCTACGGATACATCAACGTGCCGCTGGATGAGTCCGTCGCGCGTCGTAATCCCCTCGGATTTCAAGTAAATCGCTACGACCTGGCGGCCGATCTCTCACGTTAATCCACAAGAAGGAGTTCCCATGAACCGATTTGCCCAAGCGGCATTGGCGGTGGCCTTGGCGTGCGCGGTCGCCACGCCTGCTGCTGCCCTGAATGAACCCGAACGCTCTGCCTCAGATCACCGCGTGCGATACGCCAGCTTCGACCCTGCAAACGTCATCCAGCTTGATGCAGTGATTGGCGTTGCAACCATGATTGAGCTTGAGAAAGGAGAGCAGCATCAGTTCCATGTCTTCGGTGACAGTGAAGCCTATGACTTCACCGCTCACGATAATTACGTCTTTTTCAAACCGATGATGGAGCAAGCCGACGGCAATCTGATCCTCATCACTAATCGACGCAATTACACCTTTCGCATCACGTATCACAACGACCGTGCGACCAACCGCACGCTCTACAAACTGGTCATGCGCTATCCGGACAGCGACGCCGTACAGACACGCCAACAGGCGCGTCAACAGTATGTTCAAAGCGCCTTTGCCCAAGCTGGCAAGCCGGTGAACTGGCAAGCGTACACAAAAAGCGGCGACCTGGATCTGGCCCCCGTACACGCCTGGGATGATGGGCAGCAGACCTGGCTGCAATTTGCGTCTGCTGCTGAGATTCCAGTCGTGTACAGAGTGACAGAGGATGGCCAGGAAGTCCTGACCAACTATCACATGGCAGATCAACGAACGATGGTCTTGCATCGAACCAGCAAGCGTTGGCATATTCGATTAGGAAACCGGGTTGTGGCCATTCATAACGCCGCATTCGGACAAATACCACCAAAACCGTATACCGGCACTGTCTCACCGTCGGTCAAACGCGTCGTTCATGGAGCCGAACCAGCCAGCTTGCCACCACCGGCTATCGTGCCTACGACACCAGCAGCCACGTACCCGGTTGAGCCGACGGTAAGCCCACAAGCCAATGCGTTGGTCCCTCATCAACTCAACGTGCAAGACGGTCAGACCTGGATGCAATTTGGACCTGGCTCCTTACCGTTGGTCCAGCCACTTGACGAGTCGGGTGTGCCTTTTCAGGCCAAGACCACGATTCAACCAGACAACGTTCTGGTGATCGACAGCACGGCCTCTGCCTGGCAATCGCAGCAAGGGACATCCACTCATACCTTCACCACGAAGGAGCATTTGAAATGAGCAGCATCGAAAAGGACGCCAACAGCGTTGAGGATCGCGGGCCCAATGAATTAAGTGGCGCACGACGTCCATTACCACCTGGCGCGAAAGGCTTTCTGTGGCTATGTGTGTTGATCGCCATTGGCATCATCAGCTTTGTAAGCTGGCGCTGGCTCGCGAGCAGTGATGAAGCCTCCGATGGTGCGGATGATTCATCAGTCAGCGGTATCAGCAACTTGCTTCAGTTACCTGAGCTCAAAGCGCCTCAAACTCCAGCTTCCAGTGTGGAGCCCACGCTACCTGAAGAAACGACTCCCAACGAGCCACTGGGCGATCTGACTATCCCGATGCTGCCCAAAGTGATTAATAGCGTTGATGCTCGACGCTTGCGTAGCCCCTTACGAGCACAAAGCAATGAAGGGCAGCAGACAAACCCACAAAACGCGACTTCAGTTGCGGTCAATAGCGATGCAGGTCCCTTGGCGAATCAGCTGCGTCCACTCGAACTGGCCCCGTCAGTGGCCGGTCAACTCGGGAACCGCAACTTCTTGATTACCCAAGGCACGATGATCGATTGTGTCATGCAAACCCGACTGGTCACCGCCCAGGCTGGCATGCTCACGTGCAATGCCACGCGTGATGTGATGAGCGCCAACGGCAAAGTCGTACTGATCGACGCCGGTACCAAGTTTGTTGGCTATCAAAGCGGGGGGATTGTCCAAGGTCAGCCACGCGCTTTTGTAACTTGGCACCGTCTGGAAACACCTACAGGCGTCATTCTTAATCTGGGCTCACCTGGAACCGGTTCACTGGGAGAAGCCGGGGTCGATGGGGCCATTGATCACCACTTCTGGGATCGACTGGGCAATGCCATTTTGCTTAGCTTGCTGGGGGATTTAGGTAGTTGGGCTTCGAACCAGGGCAACAAAGGAGATGGAAACATCCGATTCGACAACACCCGCGAAGGTGGTCAGGAAGTGGTGGCCAAGATTTTGGAACATTCCTTAGATATTCCCCCAACCCTTTATAAAAACCAGGGCGAACGTGTCGGCATCATGGTCGCTCGCGATCTGGATTTCAGTAAAGTCTATGAACTCAAACCTACTTACACCCGATGAGTCAAAGAGCTGCAACACACCCGTCATGAACCAACTTCTTGATCCGGGATTCGCCGCACGAGCTGAGTTGCAGACCTTGGCTCCATTTTTGAACGACACCACAATTACCGAGTTAGCGATTGTGCGACCTGAGTTTGTCTTTGTGCGTCAACGCGGGACCTGGCAAGAGCACCCCTGCCCTGAGCTCACATTAGCTAATCTGAAAGGACTGGTATTGAGCTTGGCCGTCTATAACGGCCTGGATTTAACTCCAATCATGGTTGTGCGCTTACCGGATGGTGAACGGGGACAAGTGGTGCAGTCGCCGGCCTGCCCAGAGGGCACGTACATTATCAATATACGCAAGCACACAAGGCTCGTTAAGACACTTGAAGAGCTCGAAGCCGATGGCGCCTTTGATAACGTTCGTGACAGTTTGGACTTGCTTGATGAGCAAGGACTCACGCCCATTGACCAGTATCTGCTTGATCTAAAACAGCAGCGTAAATTCACTCAGTTTCTGCATGAAGCTGTTCAAGCCCGCTACAACATCATTGTGGCCGGCCCCACCAATTCGGGCAAAACCACGTTTGCACGATCACTGATTGAACGAGTGCCGGTCAAGGAGCGCTTGATTACGATCGAAGACGTGCATGAGTTGCTATTGCCCAACCACCGTAACGTGGTGAACCTGTTTTATGGCAAAGGTCAAGGACGTGTATCAGCAACGGAGTGCGTAGAGGCCTGCATGCGATTGTCACCTGATCGTATTTTTCTGGCCGAGTTACGCGGCTCAGAGGCCTGGGAATACATGACAGCGTTAAACACTGGTCATCCAGGTTCAGTCACAACAATCCACTCAAACAGTTCACTTGAAACCATCGATCGAGTGATCACTTTGATCAAACAATCGCCTACCGGCGGCCAGCTGGATCTGGAGACAATCCGCATGTCGTTACGGAACACAATTAACGTCGTAGCGTTTTATAAAAACTTCGAACTAGAAGAAGTGTTCTTTGACCCGCGCAATCGTCGCCCTGGCCTTTAACCCCATAAAAGGAGAACACCATGGTCGAACCATATGAGGGTGTCGGCTTCGCCGTCTATTCCTATAACTTGATGACCGAAACTTACAACAACGGCCGAGCCGAACGCAAGAATCTGGAGCAAATCGCCTCCGACATTGATGCCAGCTATCCCTGGGATGAGCGGTCCGGTTGGCGATACAAACAATGGTTGCGTGCCCGTCGCGAATTCTTTGAGCAACATGACCTACCGGGTCTGCAACCACGGCGCAGCCTCAAACTGAAAAACGAATTTGCGACTTATAGCTAGACAGCGACGTATCCCCCCTTTGTTAATCCAATAACCGCCCCATGCGTATTTCGCATGCGGCGGTTGTCTTATTGAACGGCATAGGGGCGCACCTCATCGACAAGGCCGTCCTGTGCCTATCTGCCATCAGGACCATCATGTCTTTGCCAAACCAACGACTGAGTACGGCTTTACATCGCTTGACGGAAACAGCCAGGCAACGTCAGACCACGGCAACTGCCTGCGAACCGGACAAGCCCGCCTTCAAACGAATATTCCTACCTGGCATCAACGAAAACACGCGAGCAATGCCCAATTACATCGCGCGTAGCAGCGTTTTCGCACCCATAGCAAGAGGCCATCGCAAAATGCACGATGACGTTGAGTTCCTACGCAACGAACGAGTTGTTATCAAAGGCTCCGGCAAACAGTTGTGCGAAGATCATGCTGATGTTTGGATGCATGCCATGTATCTGCAAATCACATGCCCATCTGACCAACGCCCCGTAGTCAATCGTGCTGATTTTTTACGGGCGCTTGGCCGAAATACGAGTGGAGCCAGTTATCAATGGCTGCACAATTCGATGAAAGATCTGGCTCGATTCACCCTATCGATCGAGGCAACAAGACCTAATGGGATCTTGAAATACAGCTTTGGCAATCACCCTTCCAGTCGAGTGCTGGCCATGTTAGGGGGGTTTGATTATGACGATGAGCTCAATGAATACACGCTGTATGTAGACCCACGCTGGACGCAGATTTTTGGCAATCGTGAATTTACTTTGATCGATTGGAATACCCGGTTAAGCATGCGCTATGCGTTATCTAAAAGCCTACAGCGCTTGATTGGCACCTCAAAAGATGCTGAGCAGCGCTACAGCCTGCAAATTCTCAAAGAACGCTCACAATACGCGGGCCGGATGCGCGATTTCAAACCGGCGCTGGAGCGAGCGATCAATGAGCTGGCAGAACTCGGCCTTATCCTTTCACCTCGTATCGAAACAAGTCGACGCGGGGTGGAACAGGCAGTCTGGAATCGACTTAGTGATGCACCTCAACCAGCCTAAAAGCTAGTCTTAATTAGATCCCTAATAACGTAATAGCATCGCGCTTGCTGACCATTGTGTCGCCGAAATAGACCTGTGGGTAACTCATTCAGAGCATCGTAATAGCATCGCGCCCCATCGTAATAGCGTCGCGCCTTATCGTAATAGCGTCGCGCTTTATCGTAATAGCATCGCGGTTACATTTCTGAACGCCTTTACTCATGCGGGTTTCAGAGCCTTTGTTACACCTCTACCTTCTTTCTACCTTCTTTCTACCATAGGACTGTGGATAACTCGATATTTGCACACAAAGAAAGTTACATTTTAGAAACAATTATCTTATGCCCCCTTTCTCTGCATGCAACGCCTGACGCTGTAATCGAGGTTCGTATCACGTCAGTCCCCCACGCTGGTCGCGTGGGGGAAAGGTAGACCCCCAAAGAACATTGGTCCCCACCCTGACGGGCGGGGATGGATGTACCCCTTGGCCGCGGAACCCCTGCCGGGTTCCCTGTCCAGTCCGCCTATGGTCGGACTGCAGCCTCGACCCTTCCCCGTGGGCCTTGCCCCCCACGCCCGTCACCGGGCGCGGCTCCCCCTGCGCGGCTCTGCCGCGCTGCTGTCTTCAACGTGGAAAGTGACATTTGCTTTCCAGCACAACTAGGAATCCAACCCATGCAAGTTGACAAATTCGTCGAGCAATTTCGTCAAGCATTGGCCGATGCTGACCCACGTTCCACCAAAACAGCACGCATACGCCTGCTGTCGCCGCTCATCGAACAGCGGCTTGCCAACGGTTCGTCATATGCCGCGATCGTGGAGGATCTGAACAAGGCGGGTATCGCCGTTTCGCAGACAATTTTTTCCACCGTCCTTTGGCGAATACGACGTGAAAAACAATCCGCCTCACAACAGGTAATTCCTTCCTCTTTAAAACCACAACCTCTCGTTGCATCGGGAGCCCCAGTCCGAACGCCGCCACCAAACTCACTCGCTGTTCAAGGACGCCCCAGTTCCATCGAAACACCCGCCGATCTGCGCCAGATCCATGACATGGAGATTGACCTGGATGCTCTGCGAGAAGAAGGCCGCGCTCTGCGAGCTAAGCCGAAATCCTCTTAACCCCACCTTTGATTCACCCTCACAACCTGAAGGAAAACTTTCATGAAAATCGCCGTTTTGAACTACACCGGCTCGGTCGGTAAAACCGTTGTGGCATCGCACCTGCTGGCCCCGCGCTTGAATCATGCCCAGATTTTCGCTATCGAATCGACCAATGAAACAGCGCAAGATCTGGGGCTGGATGTCGACCAGCTACGCGGAATGCAGTTTGGCAAACTGTTCCGCGGTTTGCTCACGCTCGACGATGCAATCGTGGACGTCGGGGCATCGAACATCGAGGAATTTTTGGCACACATGTCGCGTTACGACTTGTCCCACGAAGAAATTGACCAATTCGTGTTGCCGGTTGTCCCGACAGGCAAAGCACAGCGAGAAACCATCAAGACCGTTGCCGCCTTGAGCGGCCTGGGCGTGCCGGCCAATAGAATCCGCGTGCTGTTCAACCGCGTAGAAAGCGATGTGGATGAAGAGTTTCTGGCGCTGCTGACCTACGCCAAGAAAACTGGCGAATTTGTCGCCAATCCTCAAGCCGTCATTTTCGAGAACGAAGTGTTCGAGCTGCTGGCAGATAAACGCATCACCATCGCCTCGATACTGGCCGATCAAAATGACTACCGCCAGCTTTTGCGCGAGGCAGACCCAAAAGATCGCAAACGCATCTCACACCTGTCGGATATGCACACGTTAAAAGCACTGGCACGCCCAGTAGATCGTCAGCTTGACCGTGCTTTTCAGGCCCTATTCGGGGATGTGCTGCCTGTCACCAACGGAGCTTCGCATGAGTGAAGAAAAAACAGCGCGGACAAAACTGGATCTGTTGTACCAGGAGACTCTGGGTGATGTGGCCGGGCTGATTGAGCGCGCAGAACGCATCAACGACAAACAGCGCGAAATTGCAACCGCTCTTGTGGCCGGTATCGAGGCCTTTTCCGCTGCCAATAAGCAGTTGCAAGACTTGCCCGAAGATTTGGC
Source organism: Alcaligenes sp. Me129 (assembly GCF_050487245.1). Taxonomy (NCBI): domain Bacteria; kingdom Pseudomonadati; phylum Pseudomonadota; class Betaproteobacteria; order Burkholderiales; family Alcaligenaceae; genus Alcaligenes; species Alcaligenes sp. Me129. The sequence continues at coordinate 14,794 of NZ_JBKQGX010000015.1, read as the reverse complement.
CAACACCCTTGGAGCCGTGCTCGATCGTGCCAGTATCGATCTGACCGATCAATTGGTGCACAACGTGCAAGGCAGTCTCTCACCCATCCGCGCTGAGTTAAAGCTGATCAGTGCGGACACCGCTCGATACGCCAGGTTAGCCCATGCCTCGGCACGCAAGATGGCCATCCTAGCGTTGGTCGTTGGGGCCAGTGCCGGGGCAGGCGCCACCGCACTTTTGTTGCGCTTTCTTGCTTCATAAACACGTCTGTATGCCTATGCCTCGGGACTCTGACCAAGGCATAGCTTTTCAAGGATTTTTTATGTCACCGATTACGAGACGACGCTTGTCGGTATTGTTAATTGTTGCATTCCCGCTTCTGGCATGGATAACAGCTGCGAGCTTGGCCAGCGGGGTAGCTGTCAATCATTGGGATGCACGCACCACCTGGCATCTAATGACAGCAACAGTCCAGTACCCCGTCCTCTATATTCCCCCTGCCATTGGATTTGTCTTGTCATTGGTTGCCGTTATTGCGTTAAGCAAAATGTTTAAACGCACGGCCGGATTTGAAGGCGACCGTTTCACACGACATATCCGAGGCACGAAAGTCGTTCCCATCGCCAAGCTGCGTTCACAATGTACGGACCGATTACACCGACAGGTGGACGTGGCCTCTGTACCGATGCCGGTAAAAGTAGAAAACCTTCACACACTTATTGGAGGGGCTACCGGCAGTGGTAAATCCGTGGTGCTACGCAGAATGGCCAAGTCCGTGAGAAAGCGTGGGGACCGAATGTTTGTGATCGACCCCGATGGCGATTTGCTCAGCAAGTTTTGGAAGCCAGGCGACATCATCCTCAATCCGTACGATGCTCGTTCACCGGGCTGGGCGTTCTTCAATGAAATTCGGGCGGAATATGACTGGAAACGCCTATCCCATTCAATGGTACCGATGAGCCAGGATAAGAGCGCAGAAGAATGGAACGATTACGGACGTTTGTTGCTACGCGAGACAGCCAAGAAGCTCTACACCGTCACACCTGACAAGGCTCACATCGACGAGCTATTTAGGCTGTGTACGATTGAGGACCCTGCCAAGCTCAAGAGCTACCTGGCAGGAACATTGGCTGAATCGCTGTTTGTAGGTTCATCTGAGGCCAGTAAAGCGCTTTCAAGTGCTCGCTTTGTACTGTCGAACAAGCTATCCGAGCACACCAGCATGAAATCCGGCCCATTCTCAATTCGTGACTGGATTGACGATCCCAACGGTGGAAACGTGTTCATCAACTGGCGTGAAGACATGGTGACCGCAATGAAGCCATTGGTCTCCTCTTGGGCTGATGTGTTCATTACGGCTGTCCTGTCATTGCCCGAAGATGCAAAACGACGCTGGTGGTTGTATATCGACGAGTTGGCCAGCCTGGACGCCCTGCCTTCATTGGAGGATGGGCTGACCAAGGGCCGTAAAAAAGGCCTGCGTATCGTCGCTGGCCTGCAAAGCACGTCCCAACTGGACTACATCTACGGCGAGAAGAAGGCTCAAACGATTCGTGCCAGTTTTCGTAACTTGCTGGTGCTGGGTGGATCTCGCACTGACCATGAAACGGCTGAGGATCTGAGCAAGAGCCTGGGCGAGCATGAAGTAGAGCGTCATAAATACAGCGTCTCTCGCTCCGTGGGTGATCGCAATACCAATGATCAAAATACCCCGGTCACAGAGCGGGTGGTCACCGCTGCGCAGATTCAAGCCTTTGATGACTTAAGCGGCTATGTCGCTTTTGCCGGTAAGTACCCGATTTCACGGTTCAAGTTGCAGTTTGAACCCTTTCCTCAAGTCATTGAACCGTTCATTGAATCGAGTCAACTCAAACGTATTCCCCGTTCAACACAAGACACCGCTGCCGCTTAGTGACGTCCTTCCCTTATCTTGCCAGTAGGAAACACATCATGATTACCAAAGAGGTTTTACACCGCTCTGCGGCCGCCAAGCATACGCATTACTACGGCGATCAGGCTGATGACTACTACAGCCGTGACGGCCAAGCAGCTATCTGGCAAGGCAAGGGAGCCGAAATGCTTGGCGCATCCGGCATAGTCGATACCCAGCGATTTCATGCAATGTTGCGTGGTGAGTTTGGCCATGGCGTGAATGCGGGCAACAGCATCCGCCACGATTCACAGGCCCGCTCAGGCCTGGATCTGACGATCTCAGCACCTAAAAGTGTTTCATTGCAAGCCTTGATCGGTGGTGATGAGCGCATTATCACGGCCCATGACCGAGCTGCTGAACGCGCTTTAGCCTACGCAGAGCAGCACTTTGCGCAGTCTCGACAAACCATCCGAGGTAAATCACAGGTCGAAAACACAGGCAACCTGATCATCAGTAAGTTTCGCCATGAGACTGCCAGAGCGACGGATGGCTCCCCGCCGGACCCCCAACTTCACACCCATGCCGTCATCATGAACCTGACCCGACGCCAAGATGGCAGTTGGGCCGCGCTGAACAATGATTTATTAGTTCAGTCCCGTCCGCTCCTGGACTCGATTTACATGGCTGAATTGGCTAAAGAGTTAACCGCCATCGGCTACGATCTGCGCTTTGAAAAGAACCATATCGAACTGGCACATATCTCACGTGACCAGATCGAGCACTTTAGTAAACGCAGTGCGCAAATGCACCAGCGACTGGCCGACGCGGGCATGGACGGTCACACTGCCTCTCATGCGCAACGCCAGATGGCCGTTCTGGCCACACGCAAGGCCAAAACCCAGGAGTTCACCCGCGACCAGCTTCAAGCGGACTGGACAACACAAGCCAAGGACATTGGCATCGACTTTCAGAATAGCCTGCACAACTCTAAAGAGCGTGCCAAGGATCTGGAAAACCTTGCTCGCCACTCACCAGAGCCAGAGGCTCGTCAGCGCATTGCTGATACCGCGATGATCTGGGCGATCAAACATTTGTCTGAACGCGAAACGGTCATGAGCCAGTCCGAATTGCTGAGTCACGCACTACTCCATGGGGAAGGCGCTGTTAGCGCAGAACAATTGCGGCAGTCTTTAAACCGACTGGTCGAGCAAAACAAGCTGGTGGCCAGGGCCTTCCATTATCGCAGCAGCTCTGACCATGAAGCCAAACCGCGCACACGGCAGGCCTGGGCGCAAGAGCTCGTCCAACTGCGCCGCATCCCTATAGAAAAGGCGCTGCAACAAGTCGACCAGGCCATCGATGTCGGTCGGTTGACACCCACTGAACCTCTCTTTGCGACTCAGACTGCATTGCGCAGTGAACGCGATGTCGTATCCATGATGCACGCGGGACGTGACAAGGTAGCGCCGGTGCTCACGCGTGATCAATTACACGCGGAGTTAACCGACACCACTCTCACTCCTGGCCAGCGCAGCGCCATCGAACTGATGCTGTCAGGCCAAGACCAGGTAGTTGGTGTGCAAGGATTGGCCGGTACAGGCAAATCATTCGCACTTCAAGAGACCAAGGCTTTATTAGAGGCGCGTGGATATCGCATGATTGCCTTGGCTCCGTACGGTGCACAGGTCGCTAATCTGCGCCAGGACGGCATTGAAGCCAACACGGTCGCCTCAATGACAACGGCTACCGAGACCGAACGCCTCGACAGCAAGCTGGGCGAAAAAACGGTCGTCGTCATTGACGAAGCGGGGGTTATTCCGGTGCGCGAGATGCAAAAGTTGCTACACCGATTGCAACCCAGCGGTGCTCGCGTCGTATTGCTCGGGGACACTGGCCAGACAAAGGCAGTCGAAGCCGGTCGGGCGTTTGCACTGTTACAAGAACAAGGTATGAAAACCGCCCTCATGGGTGATATTCAGCGCCAGAAAAGTGACACGCTTAAACAAGCGGTCGAACTGGCTGCCGTTGGCAAAGCCAGCGCATCGCTCAAAGTCCTGGAAGATCATGTCGTTCAGATTGATGATCGCATCACTAAAAGGGATGACGGCACCCAAATTCGCGATAGCAGTCCTCGCTATGAAGCAATCGCACGTGAGTACGTCAACCTGTCTGATACTGCACAAGCCAATACGCTCATTGTCACTGGGACCAACCACTCTCGTCAGGCCTTGAATCAACGCGTGCATGAGCTCAGAGGTCTGAGCGGCAAAGGACGGCCATACCGCCTGCTCACCCGACACGACACTACCCGAGCTGAGCGTCGCTGCGCCAAGTACTACACGGTCGGTGATATCGTCCAGCCCGAGCGCGATTACAAGAACGGAATGAAACGTGGCCAACTGTATGAGGTCGTCGAATGCAACCGCTCCACCGATAGGTTGATCGTTTTACCCCTGCGCCCCGATCCTGGCCAGGAAGCGAAACCCATAGAAGTAATCCCGAAAACCATGAGCACGCTATCGGTCTATCACCAGCACACCGCAGAAGTATCCGTAGGCGACATGGTTCGGGTCACTCGCAACAATGCTGAGCTCGACCTGGCCAATGGCGAGCGCTATGAAGTACTCGGTATTGCGCAAGACTCGGTGACCATTGCTGCCAATGGCCGAGCCGTCACCTTGTCCGCTGATCAACCTCTGCACCTAGATCATGCCTACGCGACGACTGCCCATAGTGCCCAGGGCTTGACCTGCGATCGCGTGCTCTACAACGCGGAAAGTTTTTCGCGCACTACCGCCCAGGACACATATTACGTGAGCATTTCACGCGAACGGCATGAGGTCACCGTCTTTACGGATAACGCCACGATGCTCCCCAAGGCAGTCAATCGAAAGGCCTACAAAGGGCTGGCTCATGACTTGCTGACCACCCGCAACAAGGCCAAGTCGCACACACTTGACCACACGAAACCAGAGAAACAGCATGCCGAGCTTGAGATTTGAGTTTTTAACGATGAATTGTTCAGCAACTGTTTAAAAACTGTTTGCTGGTTGTTGGGAGTTTGATGAGGCAATGTTTAAAAACTGTTTGCCAATAGTTTGATTCTGTTTATGAGTTGTTTAAAAACTGTTGGTTAGTGCATAAAACTCTCTTGTCTACACGCCTAAAAGCCACAGACGTGTCACAAATAAATGGCTTGGCCATTGGCTTTAAGATGCTTTTGTTGCTCTATTTGTTCCACACTGCCTAAAGTCACCAACCTTTTGAAAGCCCGCATGCATGCGGCTTTCGGCACCCCTGCGGGGGTGCGTCCTGTGTGAGACCTTAAGGGCCACAAAGAGCGCCAGCTCGTTGAGGGACTTTTGGTCTCTTGCCTGGTCCCCAGACCAGGCGGCGTCACTATGATGGGGCCCCGGCAACGCCGGGGAAACTCACTCTCCCACCAACTCCGATTTAGCCGCTGCTATTGAACAGCGCGGCCAGATTGTCACGCCTTTATCACTCTGATGAAGGCTTCACCATGCAGTGCATCAAACTGCGCGTATTAGGAGAATTACGATGATGGAAAAGAAACTGAAGAATGGGGATGACAGCACCAAACGCAAATCAATAGATGATCGCGAGCGACGGCGGCAAGCTGAAAAGTCACATGCTGTTGAGCAGCAACGGCGCTCCAGAACCATGGATGGACCCAGATTATTCCGGGATGTGATGGTCAAACTGGGACTTCAGCGACAACCGGCTGAGCGTGAGCACATCAATACGAAGATTTATGAGGCCAGTATGTCATTAGAAAAATTGACGTCAGCCGATCACGCAAGAGAGGAGCAACGAACTTTTGAGCGTCCGTTACAGGAACATCAATTGGAACATGAAGATCGTGACTATCAGTCGGTCGACTGGAGTGCCTACTATGACTCTGAAAATGCGGGATATGTAGGGAAAGAAATACCAGCAACTGCTCACGGAGACCCGGACCTACTTCAAGCCTACAAAAATGGAGTGAGACTATTTAATAACTTGGCTGAAGCGTCATATGAGGCAGGCCGAGACGGGCTTGAAATGCCCCAATCTACCCAAACCCATCCAGATCTACTTAAAAACTATATCCAGGGACTAGAAGAACATAAAGTTGATCTACATATGAAAGGAACGGAGGCTCCTCGATCCAGTTTTGAGCGTGTCAATCAGTTGATGATCAATGCCAGGGCTATCTCTGGCAAACTGCCGCAGCCAAGCCTGGAACGTCATGACAGACAGTTCAATTCAGAAGGGCCGGAGCTGGAACGGTAATCCCGATAGACAAAGGCCACCGAGAGGTGGCCTTTGTCGACTAGCGAGAATGCGAAATATCGTTTTCTAGCAGCATCCGAACATAACGAGTATAGGGAATGCCTTTACTGGCTGCCTTCGCTTTAACCGCAGATAACAGCGCGGATGGAATACGCATGTTCAACGCAGCTTCCTTCTTAGCGAATTCAAACTTCATCGGCTTGAAACCGGACAAATCGTATTCCGACAGATCAGCATTCTCCACAAATTTTTCGGCTTCTGCGTCACTGCGCAACGATGGTAGAGGCTTAAGTTTTCTGTTCATAATGATCGATCTCCTTCTGGTGCATGAAACGTGCGCTGATGGGTCGCAATTTGGTTTGACCACCTACCTTGCGAAACATAAACACCAAAAACACATACCGGCCAGCAACAGTTTTTCCAATAGCCCTCATGCGCGGCTCATCAGGAAACGGATCAGGCATAACAGCAGGGCCACCCAAGAAAACCTGCTCGATTTCCTCGCGAGTAACACCGTGCTTGCCGCACTTGGGCCAGTTGCCGTCATCCCAGTCAAGTCCATGTATTTCCATAGAATCAATATACACTAACGTCTACACAAATGCAAAACAAGGCCCTGTGACAGCAGGGCCTTGTGATCCCTAGTATTCCCTAGAACGGAATATCATCATCCATATCGGCCAGATTGTCAGAGGGCGGCGGTGTCTCGGGCTTCGCTTTTTTGGCTGCTTGCTTAGCTGGACGTTTGCCTGCTGGCTTGCCCTGCGGTTGCGGTTCTGGCGTTTCGCTGGCGCCCTCTCCGCCCCGTCCACCACCCAACATCTGCATCTGCTCGGCTACAATTTCCGTGGTGTAACGGTCTTGGCCATCATCACCAGCCCACTTACGAGTGCGCAGACGGCCTTCTACGTAGACAGGGCGACCTTTACGCAGGTACTCACCCGCGATTTCAGCCAGACGGTTGTAGAACACCACACGGTGCCATTCGGTTTCCTCGCGGCGCTCGCCGGAGGTACGGTCTTTCCACTGCGAAGTTGTGGCAATGGAAATATTGCAGATAGCAGCCCCTTCCGCGCTATAGCGTACTTCGGGGTCACGTCCAAGATTGCCGACCAAGATCACTTTGTTTACCGATGCCATGATGATTGCTCCCAAAAAATCAATTCCAAGGATTTACCGCTGACCGGGATCGAAGATTCCGAGCCCGATTTGTAGATATGTGTTGCGTTCTACATTTCGGCTTGCGGTGTATGCCGCCGGTCTCGTTAGTTCGTCGCCCTTGCCGTGCCGAACCATGGAAGGACAAACGGAAAGGGACCGTGGAATAAATAGGGAGCGAAGCGAACGGTTTATGCCGCGAAAGCCCTTGGAGTGCGGGCCTGGAGTGGTACGGTCGGCGTTTTTGGGGCGACGGACTGACGAGACCGGATTCGCGGTAGCCCATTGATGAGAGGACGCAACACAGCCGCGCGGCGAGCGCCTTCTGTGCGCAGCACACCAACTAGGCCGCGCCGCGGCCCCGGCAAGCAAAGCGGGGACAATCCCCGCGCAAGCGCTCTGCCTCGCAAAGCGCTTTCTGCTGGTTCTGTCACTTACTGCGGAGTAGAGTCGTCACTCACGTTACTCAGCGATTTTGGAGCCAATTCTACTGTGTGTCCCATCCGAGTCAGTATCTCCCGCTGAAACTTCATAATTTCCTTATCATTCAAATCCGAGCTTTTGAATTTGCAGCGGTCTTTAGCAGTCTCGTAATCAAAAACAGTGAATGGCTTGTTACGCGCATATGGTTTCATTTGCGCTAGCTCACGGAGTTCGCACTCTTCCCCCTGATTACTAAAACGGGCAATGTCTCCACTTGTGAGGTATGTTGTTTTCATATAGAACCAGCTACCTGAGCCTAGGACGAGAACAATAACGATAGACAGAAACCAATCCATTACATCCGTCTCTTTAAGAACAGCCATAAACCCGGTTGTTTTATACGGCACCATCTTCCCACTGGCTTCATTCCATTGGAGCCCTTCTTTAGATGTGATCAGATAGACCAGGAGCACTACAAAAGGAACCGTAAGCGCCATAAACTCGTAGTAACTCATAAAACGAGCTATCTTCATCAACAACATGCCCTTCTCCCTAAAATAAACATAAGTTATTTCACCGCCTATGAGCTACCCCAAAGCGGGGTAGCTTCCCTAGCACTCAGTTCTGTTTAATAGTCATGATTGATGGCAGCCAATTAGTACCCGCAAGCGCTTTCTCTGCGGTATCAATCGCCTCTTTTTTCTTCATCCGCACCAAAGGTGCGGCTTGCTCGGGCGAAGCCCCTTCGGAAACGACTTCCACCAGCCGGTCTTTCGAGACATGGTTTAGGTAGGTTTCACCTGTAGCGCTCCACCACTCGGGCATCTGGATGTTCAGCAATCCTGCTAGTTGATCAAGCGCGTTCGCCTTGCTGGACTCTTGGTGCTGGATACCCTGTACAGTGGTCGCCACCAAGTAGGCCAACAACTCAAGCAACGTTTCAGTATCCTGGCTCAATGCCCAGGCCAACTCGCCGCCATCGCTACCTGGAGTAATCACATCGCCCCAATGCTGCTCTATACGCGCTAACTCCTGACCAGCGCGGCTTTCCGTGAAGTCTGGCGCGTTTGACGCCAAGGGTTCGCAACTGGTCGAAATGCCCAAGCCAAAGCCGCCGTGACTGTAATAGCCAGCACCGAAATGACGACGAGCCAGCTGAGCGACCAGCACGGCCAGGGCCACGTTAGGATTGTTAGCCAAGGCGGCTTGCACAATGGCCGTTTTATTGGCGGTTAACTGGCGGACCAAGCGTTCAGAATGCGTTGGGCGGGTTTTCACTGCTGGAAGGGAAACACGCCCTACTCCGTCAGCGTCTTGTTGCTGTTGCTGCTCCTGAGCCTGCGCACGATCTTCTGGGCGAATCAAACCTTCAACTATGTTCAGTACCCCTTGGTAATCCAGGCGAACAATGCAACCTGCTACTTTTTTCTGGCTATCGGTATAGGCTACGCACTGATCTTCAATCGCATCGATTTGCTCTCGTAGCTCGTCAAGCTGCTGATTCAATGCGTGCCATTCATCTTCATCAGCCTTTTCTTCCTCTTCTTCAAGAATCGCTATCTCATGCATCAGCGATTTTTCTTGGGTTTGCAATTGGGCAACCGTCGCCTGCTGCTCCGGCGTCAGATCAACCGGTTCTGGATAAACTCGACCATAGCGATTGCTGACTGGCTCAGTATCAAGCGTCACTTCTGCCCAAGCCCAACCCTGTGCTGTCAAACTAGCCGCAGTTTCTTGCAACTTGCTTAGCGCCAGCTGATCGACTAACGTTCTATCAGTTAGATAAATGCCGTTCAGGTCATCTTCATCAGCAAACAAATCTCGCGTCACTCCGCCGCCAGCAGCTTGATAAGCGTCCAGGCCGATAAAATGCACAAGCCGGTGATTGGCTGTCATAGCCTCTTCAATCATGCCGCGAATAACACGGGGATTCTTTCTGTCCCACATATCCAGATTGGAATACACCTGCACTTGACGCTCTTGATTGTCCGTCATTGCATATGCCATCAGTGCATCCAGGGATACTTCGTTGTCACGATATGCCTGCATCAACATCGGTGCCACACGGCCCAACTGCAAGCGACGTCGCACAACGGTTGCCGTGACTCCGAATGCGGCAGCCACATCTTCAATGGTTTTGCCTTGGTCTATCAGCTCTGCAAATGACTCAAACTCGTCTGCCGGATGCATCTGCTCACGCTGCACGTTCTCTGTGATCGACACAAGCAAGGCGTTTTCTTCGTCGTAGAGATTGCAAGCGACTAATTGCCCTTCAGGCCAACGCCCATCGTTCAACAAATGATGGATTGCCTGCAAGCGCCGTCCCCCTGCAACAACCTCATGGAAACCACGTTTTTTGCTTTTGACGACAGCCAGGGCATGAAGCAAGCCGACAGCCGCAATCGAGTCAGCCAGTTGTGGCAACGGTGTCTGACCGGCGGTTTTACGGGCTTGGTACTTCTCAGAGACGATCAGCTTGCGCGGGTCCAGTTCAATGGCTTTGTGTTTCATAGTGCGTACCCCTACCGACTTAGTGAACCGTCGAATTGCCAGCTACTGGCAATGCGTCGGAAAGCAATGCGGACAATCGGCCCAATTGGGCAACGGTCAACGCTGGCAAACGAAAGGGAGTTGCGGTCGCATGGGCTTCTCGCCATTCCTGGGCTAATTTGATAAGATCAACTTGCATTACGTGAACTCCTTCAAGGTTGTGTGATGCCTGCCCCTGTTTCGGTTGCGTCCGAACAGGGGCTTCTTTATGCAATGTGTATATAGAAAAAACCAACGAACACGGCGCATTCAGGCAAGGTTGTTGACTGGCCCCAATCATCGCTATTTCGTGGGCCAAAACGAGGGTCTTGTGGGTCGTGGCCTGAACTGAAAAGGACAGCGCCATTCGGTTTGACCACATAGTGAGTTTCGGTAGTTTCATCACCGTCTTTCACGGTTACGATGTACCCTTTAAGTCGTGTTTTCTTCGCTTGCATAAACCACCCCTTTAAACATTCCAAGGATTTACCGCTGACCGGGATCGAAGATTCCGAGCCCGATTTGTAGATATGTGTTGCGTTCTACATTTCGGCTTGCGGTGTATGCCGCCGGTCTCGTTAGTTCGTCGCCCTTGCCGTGCCGAACCATGGAAGGACAAACGGAAAGGGACCGTGGAATAAATAGGGAGCGAAGCGAACGGTTTATGCCGCGAAAGCCCTTGGAGTGCGGGCCTGGAGTGGTACGGTCGGCGTTTTTGGGGCGACGGACTGACGAGACCGGATTCGCGGTAGCCCATTGATGAGAGGACGCAACACAGCCGCGCGGCGAGCGCCTTTTGTGCGCAGCGCACCAACTAGGCCGCATCGCGGCCCTGGCAAGCAAAGCGCGCAGGCCCAATAGGGCCGAAGTCAAAAAGTTAAATGGAACTCGTTGAACTCAACGACAGACGGTTAAGCAGGTATTGATCAAGAGGACACTGATGAACGCAATAATTCAGCCTTTAACAACCTTTATGTGGTGGGTACCACCAATTGGTTTGTTAATTACTGCTGGTCTCATTACTGCTGGCGTATTCCATGCTTATCGTGCTGTACGGCTTTGGCAACTACGTAATACTCCGATCTCAGATCCCGTGATAGCCAAAGCCTTGGAAGGAGTGAAACCACCACCCTACGCGCTATACGCTGCGATGTATTTTGCTGGGGGCATTATTATGGCAATTGCTACGTTCATATTGCGGCAAACCACTCTTTAATCCACGACTCGCTTCATTCAGGCATCCTTATTTCCAAACGTCCACAATTTGACTCCAGTCAGTGGTGTACGCCGGTGTCATGCGTTCTTGCTTCATCTTCCACACAGCATCAACTGGTGCGAACGAACTAGCCGCTGAAATCGTGCTGCGACCGTACCGTTGATTGATGCCATCCAGTACAGCCATCAGCGCAGATCGGTCGGAGGTATCGACCACTTCACCGGAAGAGAATAAGGTGCGCTGCGCATCCGCTTGCTGCTGCGTAGCGAGATCCAACAGACAAACCCCCGCTTTTGAGTATTTAAAACCTTCACGATAGATTTTATGCAGGCCTTGCAGCGCAGCCTGCACCAGACTGGCCGTGCAGTCCGTCGGCGTCAACAACCGAACCACTGTGCCGCCGGAGTACTGGGGGTCATTGCGAAAATAACTGGTGCGGATGAATACGAGAATTGACGCTGTCACGCCCTCCTGTGCCCGCAGTTTTTCAGCGGCGCGACTGGTGAACGTGCTGATCGCCTGCTCAAGGTCCTGCAGCTCCAGAACAGGCTTGCCGAACGAGCGTGAACACATGATTTGCTGCTTCTCAGCTGGCATGTCCTCCCACTCCATGCATTGCTCCCCTGCCAACTCACGCGCTGTCTTGGCTAGGACGATAGAAAACCTGTCACGCAATACACGCCAGTCAGCTTGGGCCAGGTCAGCAGCGCTATTGATGTTCAACGCCTGCAACTTCGGCGCCAGCTTTCTGCCTACTCCCCACACCTCCTCAATCGGCACGTGGCGGATGGCACGCATCAGGTCCGCCGTGGGCAGCCCGGACAAATCGCACACGCCTTGTAAGCGCGGCATTTTCTTGGCCAGGTGGTTCGCCAGCTTGGCCAACGTCTTTGTCGGCCCGATGCCCACGCATGTTGGAATCCCAACCCATTGGCGCACGCGTTGACGGATCTCACTGCCGATCTCCCGTCCAGTACCGGAGACGCCCGTCAGGTCAAGAAACGACTCATCAATCGAATAGATTTCCTGGCGTGGCGAGAACTGTCCGATGACGTTCATCATTCGATTGCTGAGATCACCGTATAAGTTGAAATTGGCAGACAGGGCGACTAATCCATGGGTGTCGGCAAGGTGTTTGATCTGAAACCAGGGCGCACCCATCGCGATACCAAGATTTTTAGCTTCTTGGGTCCTAGCAATGGCGCAACCGTCATTATTTGAAAGCACCACAAGTGGCCGCCCTTCATACGCTGGACGCATTGCACGCTCACAAGAGCAATAGAACGAGTTTCCATCGATGAGGGCTATGCGTGTAGATGGCCTTTTAGTGTCCATGTAACAACCCCCCAGACTGCTAGCTCTTGACCGTCACGGAACTCGATATCAGTAAAAGTAGGATTTGCAGCCTGCAGCTTTACTCGACCTGCTCGACGAAATAGACGTTTGATCGTGAACTCACCATCAATAACAGCGAGCACAATGTGGCCATGTTTTGCCTCTATAGAGCGATCGATCACAACATAGTCGCCTTCATCTATTCCGGCATCTCGCATCGAAGGTCCGCGGACACGCATAAAAAAAGTAGCGTCAGCTTGTTGAACAAGCAGCTCATTCAAATCCAGGCGCTTCTGTGCATGATCTTCGGCAGGACTGGGAAACCCACACTGAACTGTTGTTGGGGTAGCCCATACGTGTACCGGTAACTGTGAAAGAGGGATAGGTAGCATACTATTCATGCCTAAATACTGTATAAATAAACAGCAATTTAGCAGGATACAAGGTAAATGTCACGGCTACATTTTGACCATTTCTTATCATTGTCTCTTTTCTTAGCAGGTCTTTTATATAGATATATCAATACGATGTTGCGCTTTTAACGTTCAACCCATACACTAGCAAAAGCACTATGATTTCATAACGCAAACTAATTTAATCAAAATGAGGTCAAATTGAAATGATGGGTGACAAAGCAGGTAAAATATTGATTAGAGGCATTGACTCAGAAGTACTCAAACAACTTGAGCTGATGGCCAAAGAGAATGAAAGATCCCTTGAAGCCGAGGCGCGTTTCGCACTACGGTCTTGGGCAAGACCTGCTTTTTCTGCCATAGAGCAGAGCCTACGACGCAAGGACATTTCAGCGCGACTTAATGAAGCATTAGACAACATCAATGAAATTAGGCACGCAAACAAATTACGACCGTCTCATATCGCAAAAAAAATTGGCTCCGCTTACGCTGAGTCTGTTGAAAACTGGTTTCTTGGACAAGAGGAGCCGAGCTTCGCTGAGCTTGAGAAAGTTGCCATGGTACTGGGCGTAAATAGCAGTTGGCTTGCGCACGGCGACGACACTCCATTCCCAATTGGCTACGTCCGCTTAAGCGAGGACCCAACAATTGCAGCTCGGTGGTTGCTTGATTTTTCACCTGCAGCTGAGCCCGCCATCGTCCAGCCTTTAGATCCCTCAGACAAACACGAGAAATTAGTATTTGTACGTAGTGATGACCAAACAGGCTCACTAGCGATTATCAAAATTATCGGAAAACATCACTGCACAACATTTCGGACCCCGACCCATGTCAGCAACTCTATTGGAGCCGGAGGAGCCGCACAGCTTCGAGCCCTTTTCCTGACGCTTGAGCTTCTTTACAAAGTATTTACCCGCGGAGGCATTACCATCAAAAGCATGATCATGCCCAAAGAGGAGTTCTCCGATGTAATTGCCGGGAAGATACACCCGCTTTCCCTCGACCCACAAGAGCAAAATGAACGCCCTTGGTGGGAGGACATATGGGATGAAAAAGACAGCGGTAAATATAGCTATTGGGATGAGTGGGAAAGCATCACCAATCGTATTCATCGAGAAATTGAGCTCTCGAAACACTCCAATGAGCTGCGAGCGCAAATTCGAAGCGGGGAATATCCAGGCATCAAAGAGCTACGGGACTACTTAGAAACCAAGGATTCGCAAAATAACTAAAATTGCCCGGACCGTAACTTGAGCACAGATATCGGTGGTGGGGGGCTCCTGCAAGCCCCCACCATCTAAGAACCTAGAATAGGCTCATCTGCCCTACCTCCACTCCTTTATGAATAGCGCGCACCACATGCTGCACTGGCTCCACCTGACTCGATTCAACTCCTGCACGCTTCATCTTAGGCATCAGCAACTGATCGACATTGCTAACGGCCCGATGTTTGCGCAAACGAGGTGACCAGCTGCCCAGGATATGAGCTGGTGTGTACCCCCCGCTGTCAGAATAGTTGGAACCTCAGTTGCTGTTAGAGTCCCAAACCATTGGGGGCAAAGAGAAGGTTCCGA
>NZ_JBKQGX010000014.1:0-118562 GCF_050487245.1 Alcaligenes sp. Me129 | reverse complement strand
GAATAAACTATATACTTTTTCGCAAGGCGGACTAACGCTGGAATGAAGTGCATAACAAAAGGGGACAAATGGTGAAAGCGTTGCGAAAAAGCGTAATGGGGCTGGCCTTGGGGGCAGCCTTGATGATGGGCTGGGGGACGGTCAGCCAGGCAGCCGGGAGCGAGTTGAAAATTGCTTTCCCGGTCGATATCCCGTCCTGGGATCCGACCTCGGTTACCTTTCCGGCGGGCCAGTCGATTTACAAGGCCGTGTTTGATTCACCCCTGTTTGTGGGTGACGATTTGAAGGTGGCACCGCGTCTGATCGAGTCCTGGGAATGGGCGGACGAGCAAGGTCAGGCCCTGAAGGTGAAGCTGCGCGACAAGGTGAAATTCCATGACGGCAGCGACATGACGGCTGAAGACTTGAAGTTCACCTTTGATCGTGCGATCAACAAGAAAACCCTGGCCCTGAACGGTATGCTGCCCACCCTGAAGTCGGTGGAAGTCACCGGCCCGCTGGAAGCCATTATCCATTTCAGCTCGCCCACGCCAACGGCCCCCAAAGGCCTGGCCTTCTTGTCGGCCTATATCCTGCCCAAAGCCTATTTCGAGAAGGTGGGGGAAGAGGAGTTCCTGAAGCGTCCAATTGGCGCAGGCCCCTACAAGCTGAGCGATTATCAGCGTGGTTCCCGTATCACCCTGGAAGCCTTTGAGGACTACTGGCAAGGTGCGCCAGACCTGAAGCAGGTCGTGTTTGAAATCGTGCCGGATTCCTCGGCGCGTGTTGCTGCGGTTGAGTCCGGTCGGGCAGATGTCTCGGTACAGATTCCGGTGCGCGAAATTACCCGCCTGGAAAAGAATCCCAAGCTGGAAGCCAAGGTCTACCCCTATAGCGAGATCTACATTCTGCAAATGCCCAGCTATGTAGACAGCTTCAAGGATGTGCATGTGCGTCGCGCCATGAATATGGCGATCGACAAAGCAGGCTTGTCCCGTGCCTTCTACAAAAATGTCGCCCAGCCCTTGTCGGTTCTGGCCACCAAAGGCTCGCCTGGTGATGTACCGGATCTGAATATTCCCTTCGACAAGAAAGCAGCGGTAGAGGAACTGGCCAAAGCGGGTTACAGCACGGAAAAACCGCTGACCATTACCTTGTACTCCACCAATAACACCTTCCCTTCGGACTATGACGTGGCCCGTGCGGTGGCGCAGATGTGGAGCCAGATCGGTGTGCAGACCACGGTTGAAGAAATTACTGTGGCCAAGTATCTGGAGCTGAGTCATTCGTCCAAATTGACGGGTGTGATGCTGTACAGCTGGGCTAATGCAACTGGCGATCCGGAGATTTTCACGGGCCGCATTCTGGACCCGCGCCTGCGTTTTTCCACCTGGAAAGAAGAGCGTCTGGCGGGCACGCTGGATGAGCTGAACCGTCAGATGGACGAGGACAAGCGAGTAGCTGGCTATCAGGCGCTGAATCGTGAAGCGGCGGAACAGGCCTGGAGCCTGCCGGTGCTGCAGTCCATCTCCACCATTGCCTATAAAAAGGGCTTGAAGCTCAACACCTATCAGACGGGCTACATCCTGCCGCAGGAATATTCCTGGCAGTAAGCCTTTCATGTGCCCCGCAGCCTCGCGCTGCGGGGTGATCTACCGGGTTTGACCCGGCATATTTTCTCCTGCGGTTCTCTTCATGAAAAACGTTTGCTTCCTGATGGCGCGCAAGCTCGTCTTCGTGCTGGTGACGGCGTTCCTGCTGTCCATGATCGTGTTCTTCATGCTGCGCGTCATTCCCGCTGACTCTCTGGGCATGATGCTGCCTCCTTCGGCCACGGAAGCCGATGCACAGGCACTGCGTGTTGAGCTGGGCATGGATGGTTCGGCCTTGCATCAGTACCAGGTTTGGTTGAGCGGTGTGTTTCGCGGCAATCTGGGCAACTCCATCTTCTTTCATCAGCCAGTGACAGGTTTGCTGGCGCAAGCTTTGCCACCCACGCTGGAGTTGGCCTGTATCAGCTTGCTGATGGCTTTGCTGATCTCCATTCCCGGCGGCCTTGTTCTGTACTTGCTGGACAAGAAAAAGATCGAATTTGTGGCCGACTTTGTGCTGGTGCTGCTTCTGTCGGTGCCGTCCTTTTTGTGGGGCATTATTTTGATCGTGGTGTTCGGTGTGCTGTTTCCGGTCTTGCCCTTTATGGGACGGATGGAAGGCACACCCGCTGTGGATGGCGGCACCGGCTTTCTGTTGTTTGACCTCTTGATACGCGGTCAGTGGCAAGCCTGGTGGGATGCCTTTTCGCATTTGCTTTTGCCCGCCCTGGCCTTGGCCCTGGCTTTCAGTCCCATCGTGATTCGTGTGCTGCGCTCCAGCCTGATCGAAACGGCGACCAGCCAATACGTGAACGTCGCCCGTCTGCGCGGTGTGCCTGAGTGGCGAGTGCTCTTGGTGCACATGCTCAAGAATGCCGCTTTGCCTACCTTGACCTTGATCGGCGTGCAATTTGGCTTTTTGTTTGGCGGCACCTTGCTGATTGAAGTCATTTTCTCCTTTCCCGGTATCGGCAATCTGATGGTGCAAGCCATCAAGAACCACGACCTTCCCCTGATTCAGGGCGTGGCCCTGGTGTTCTGTTTGATGGTGTTGGCCGTCAACTTCTGTGTCGATGGCTTGTACAGCGTTATGAATCCACGTCTGAGGTCCGCATGAGCGTGCATCCACATTCTTTCTGGCAAGCGCGGCTGCGGCCTGTGCTGGCCCATCCCAAAGTGCTGCTTGGCGGCACTCTGGTCTTGATCTTTGCTCTGGTGGCCTTGTTTGCCCCTTTGCTGGCGCCCAATGATCCTAATGCACAGGACTTGCTGGCCACGCTCTTGCCACCCGCCTGGCAGGACGGCGGTCTGGCGCAGTATCCCTTGGGAACTGATGGCCTGGGGCGATGTATTTTGTCGCGTCTGATTTATGGCAGCCGTGTGGCCTTTCAGGTGGCGGTGACCGCTGCCGCCGGCACCATGGTGCTGGGTACGGTGCTGGCGATCTTGGCGGGCTATATCGGTGGCTGGTTCGACCGTGGAGTTAGCTCCCTGGTGGTGTTGTGGATGGCATTCCCGCCCGTGGTGTTTTCCATGATGTTGATGGTGGGCTTGGGCACGGGCCTGTTCAACGTGATTCTGGCTGTGGTGCTGGTGGACTGGACTCGTTTTTATCGCGTGGTTCGGGCGGAAGTGCTGGTGGCGCGTCAGCGTGATTATGTGTATGCCGCGCATTTGTTGGGCTTTTCTCATCTGCGCATCATGTTGCGTGAAGTATTGCCTAGCGTGGCGCCACTGATCGTCACCTTGTTCAGCCTGCAAATGGGCGTGGCCATTGTGGTTGAAGCAATCCTCAGTTTCGTGGGCCTTTCTGTTCCGTCGGATGTGGTGGCCTGGGGCGTGATGCTGGCCGATGGCCGTGACCAGATTTACCAGGCGGGCTGGGGCCTGATGGCGCCGGTAATTGGCATTGTGTTTGCAGTGCTGGGTTTCAATTTGCTGAGTGATGGTTTGCGCACCACGCTGGATCCTCGGCTCAAGCAACGAGGAGCGCACTGATGAGCGTGCCGGTTATTGAATTCAAGCAAGTCAGTGTCTCGGTGCCGGTACAAGGGCAATCGGTCGAGCTGCTGCGCAAGGTCTCGTTTGCAGTGCAGGCAGGTCGTACCTTGGGGCTGGTCGGGGAGTCTGGCGCGGGCAAGAGCATGATAGGGCGGGTAATCTCGGGCATGTTGCCCAGTAATCTGCGTCTGTCCTCGGGGCAGGTCTGCTTTCAGGGTTCGGTGGTGACGGGTGCGCAAATGCGCCGTCTGCTGGGTCGCAAAGTGGCTTTTGTGCCGCAGGAGCCTTTGTCCTCGCTAAATCCGGTGCTGACCATACGCCAGCAGATGTTCGAGCATTTGGCTCGACTGGGCATTCCCCGCGCATCGCGCGAGCAATATTGCCTGGAGCGTCTGCATGAGGTGGGGCTGCCCGATCCGCCGTCCATGTTGGGGCGCTATGCCCATGAGCTTTCGGGTGGGCAGTGTCAGCGCATTTTGATTGCCATGGCTTTTTCCGGTGATCCGGAATTGATTGTGGCCGACGAGCCCACCACAGCGCTGGACGTGATTACCCAAGCGCAAATCATCCGGATTCTGCGCGATGTACAGCAGCGGCATCAAACCGCCGTGATTCTGATCACTCACGATCTGCGTATGGCTGCCCACGTCTGTGACGAGGTGGCCGTGCTGTATGCCGGGGATGTGGTTGAACAAGGTCCCGCTGCAGATGTTTTGGATACACCTTTGCATCCTTACTCCTGGGCCTTGAAGAATGCGACGCCAGCACTGAATGGCCCTTTGTATGCCTTGCCGTCGCTGGCCGACATCATGCCGGGCTTGAAAGACATGCGGGATCTGCCGGGCTGTCGTTTTGCCCGTCGTTGTCCTACGCGTAATGCGGTCTGTGAACAGCGCGCGCCAGAGTTGGAAGCGGTGAAACCCGGTCATTGGGTAAGTTGTGCCGGTCCCTGTATGACGCGCGATACGGCCGCTCAAACCCAGCTGCATGTCTTGCCGCAAGGGCCGTCTGACGAGTCCGCGCCGCTGGTGGAGTTCCAGAATGTGGAGCGCAGCTACCGAGTCACACGCAACGGCCGCCGCAGCCTGATGTATGCCTTGCGGCCCCTGTCCTTGAGCGTGCGTCCCGGCGAGATGGTTGGCGTGGTGGGGGAAAGCGGTAGTGGCAAAAGCACTGTCGCCCGTTTGATGGTGGGCTTGTTGCAACCTAGTGGTGGGCAAGTGCTGGTGCAAGGTCAGTCCCGCGAGCAGTTTGCCAAAGGGCAAGGCGAG
This sequence comes from Alcaligenes sp. Me129, assembly GCF_050487245.1. Taxonomy (NCBI): domain Bacteria; kingdom Pseudomonadati; phylum Pseudomonadota; class Betaproteobacteria; order Burkholderiales; family Alcaligenaceae; genus Alcaligenes; species Alcaligenes sp. Me129. The sequence continues at coordinate 113,719 of NZ_JBKQGX010000014.1, read as the reverse complement.
TCCTTGTCTCAAACGATTCAGATGGTGTTTCAGGACCCTGACTCGGCCTTGAACCCACGTCGTAGCGTGCAGCAGCTGGTGACGCAGGTGCTGGAGTTGCAGCCGGGTATGACGCCCGAGCAGCGTCGTCAGAAAGCCGATGAATTGATGGCGCAGGTGGGCATTGCACAGGATGCCGGTTTGCGTTTTCCCTCGGAGCTGTCCGGCGGGCAAAAGCAACGCGTGAACATTGCCCGCGCCTTATGTGTGCAGCCGCGTCTGCTGGTGGCGGACGAGATTGTGTCCGGTCTGGATGTGTCGGTGCAGGCGCTGATTTTGAATCTCTTGCTGCGACTGAATAAGGAATTGGGTGTTGCGGTGGTGTTCATCTCGCACGACTTGTCCGTGATTCGCTATTTGTGCACACGAGTGCTGGTGATGAAAAACGGTGAAGTCGTGGAGCAAGGAAATACCGCCGAGGTGTTTGCCGACCCGCAGCATCCCTATACCCGTCTTTTGCTGGGCAGTGTGCCGCCGGATGATTCCAGCCAGATCTGGCCTGCGCCTTTGGACTGTCCATCCCAAACCGTGAGTGAGGCTGCACCCGCCTTAGTACCCGCTATGGCGGTCTGAATCCCGTTTTACTCGTATTTACAGGAAGCACTATGAGTTATGCCAATAACGAAGCCGCCTTGTCGGGCCTGACCCAGGACCATCAGGTCCATCGGGATGCCTATCTGGACGAGGATGTCTTTCAACTGGAAATGGAACGGCTGTTCAGCCGTGCCTGGCTCTATGTGGGCCATGAAAGTCAGGTGCCCAAAACGGGCGATTATGTATCGGTGACCTTGGCACAAAGCCCCGCCATCATGCTGCGCCATAGCGATGGCTCGGTGCGGGTGGTGATGAACCGTTGCGCTCACAAGGGGGCCAGACTGGTCAGCGAACCCAGCGGCAATGTGGGCAAGATGCTGCGTTGTCCGTACCACGCCTGGACCTACAAGCTGGATGGCTCGCTGCTGGCGGTGCCGCTGAAAAATGCCTATGAAAACACGGAGTTTTCGCAATGTCCGGCTGCGGGCGGCCTGTCCACACCGGGGGCGGTAGAAAGCTATCGGGGCTTTGTGTTTGCCCGCCTCAGCAAGGAAGGTTTCAGCCTGCAAGAGTATTTCGGGGATGTGCTGCAGGCTTTGGACAATATGGCGGATCGCTCTCCGGAAGGGGAGTTGCAGGTGGCAGGCGGTTCGATTCGTACCGTCATCAACTGCAACTGGAAGATGTACATGGAGAACATCAACGACACCGTGCATCCCATCTCCACGCATGAGTCAGCCTCCAGCTCGGCAGCCAAAGTGGGTGAAGTGTTCAAGGAAGAAGACCCTACCGCACTGGAGCAATTGCTGCCCTTCGGTTCGGGCTACGACTTCTATTCACGTATGGGTGTGGAAACTTACCCGAACGGGCACAGCATTCTGGGCACCAAGTTCAGCATTCATACCGACTACTCCGGGATTCCAGGCTACGAAGCCATGATGAACGAAGCCTGGGGCGAGGAAAAAGCGGCTCGGGTGCTGGGTTTCAATCCACAAAATGTGGTGTTTTACCCCAGCATGGCAGCCAAGGGTTCGCCGCAGATTATTCGTGTATTGCGACCTTTAGCGGTTGATCGCACTTTGCTGGAAGTATGGGTGTTTCAGCCCAAAGGAGCGCCGCGTGAAATGCTGGATCGCGGCCTGACGTACAGCCGTCTGGTGTATTCCCCCATGAGCGTCGTCGCCCATGATGATGTGCACTTGTTCGAGAGCCAGCAAGCCAGCCTGAAAGCCCAAGGCAATCCGTGGGTGAATCTGCTGCGTCAATACGATGCGCAAGAAGGCGAGCAGGGCAAGGGCAGTTTTGACGACGCGAATAATGAATGGGTCATACGCAACCAATACCGTGCCTGGAAGCAAGGCATGAAGCAGCAGGAGCAGGAATGATGGGGATGGGGCAAGAGCAGGGCCAGCGTAGCGGTCGAGGAGAGCATGCATGGCAAGATGGTCAGCAACAGCAATATCAACATAAGGCGCAGCAGCCATTGAATCCGCAGCAAAACCAGCGTCTGGGCCAAATGGAGAGTCTGAAACAAAGCCTGCAAGACTTTGTATGGCAAGAGAACGCCCTGCTGGACGAGGGGCGTTTTGACGAATGGTACGAGCTGTTCGCACAGGATGGGCTGTACTGGATTCCTGGTGAGTCCGGCCAGGAAAACCCGGAAGGGCGCATGTGTATTGCCTTGGAAAACCGTATGTTGATGCGCTTGCGTATCGACCGCCTGTCGCACCATCGTGCCTTTTCCTTGCAACCCGGTGTACGTGGTCTGCGTGTGATTCAACATCCACGTGTTCTGTCTGAACATCCTGATGAAGATGGCTGCTATACCGTACGCATCAATCTGATTTATTCGGAGTATCAGAAGCAAAAAACCGAGGTTCTGCCCGCTACTGCCTCTTACCGTTTGCGCGCCGTCGATCAGGCTTGGGAGATTGTGGAAAAGCGGGTGGACTTGCTGAGCGTGGATGGCTATTTGCCCACCATTCAGCTCTTCATTTAGGCCCTATATGCACTTGAATGACCCATCACTAGGCTATCTCAGCCTGCCGTGTGAAGGCATGGACGACAGCATGGCTTATCGCCTGCTGACGTCCCTGATCGTACCGCGCCCCATTGCCTGGGTATGTACCTTGGAGGAGTCGGGCAGTGTGAATCTGGCACCGTTCAGCTCCTTTAACTATGTGGCGCATAGCCCGCCCATGCTGGCGATCAATATCAACCGCAATGAGGATGGCAGCTTGAAGGATACGGCCCGTAATTTGCAGGCCAATAAAGAGTGTGTGGTGCAGTTATGTCGTCAGTCTGATCTGGCTGCGGTTCATGCTAGCGCCGCTGCGTTGCCGCCCGGCCAGAGTGAGGTACAGGAGTTGGGCATGCACCTCGTGCCCAGTCAGCATGTGCGTGTACCTCGTCTGGATGGCGCTGCCGTGCAGATGGAGTGCAGGCTGGATCAGGTGGTGGATTTGGGACGGGGAGTTAACCAGCTGCATATTCTGGAAGTGCTGGCCTTCCATGTGGATTCATCCTTGATGGACGAAAAAGGGAGAGTGGATCTGGAGGCGTATCGGCCTTTGGCTCGGTGGGCTGGACCGTATTATGCACAGCGGGGAGATATTCTTCTTCCTTGATGTCATTGCCTGTTGATTGGTTTTCGTCCTGGCTGTGTTTGTAGATCAGTGAGTTTTGGCTAAGGGCCTGCTTTTTTGCTCTACACAGATGACTGAAACATAGACAGCTTTCAAGGGCAGATAACATCAAGCCTGCAATAGACACTTTCGGTTGGGCCAGAAACAAAAAAAACCGCCTTGTGGGCGGTTTTTTTGACTACTGAGCAAGGCGCAAAACTTAATAAACGCCTTGATGACGCATGGCATTGGCGACTTTGACAAAGCCGGCAATATTGGCGCCGTTAACGTAGTTGATGAAGTTGCTTTCTTGACCATAGTTCACACAATTTTCGTGGATGTCACGCATGATGGAGTGCAGCTTTGCGTCAACTTGTTCGCGTGTCCAGCTCAAGCGCTGGGCGTTTTGGCTCATTTCCAGACCGGATACGGCAACACCGCCCGCATTGCTGGCTTTGCCTGGGGCATACAGGATCTTGGCGTGGATAAAGGCATCGACTGCATCCAGCGTGCTGGGCATATTGGCACCTTCGGCGACGCAACGTACACCGTTCTTGATCAGGATTTCAGCATCCTTGCCGTCCAGTTCGTTCTGGGTGGCGCAAGGCAGGGCGACATCCACGGGGATATGCCAAGGACGTTTGCCTTGTTCGTACAGCAGGTGATGTTGCTGGGCGTAATCGACCAGACTGCCACGCTGTACATTTTTAACGTGCATCAGGGAAGCCAGTTTTTCACGCGTAAAGCCATCCATGTCCACCACGCAACCTTGCGAGTCGGAAACGGTAACGACTTTGGCACCCAGATCCAGGCATTTTTCAATGGCGTACTGAGCCACATTGCCCGAGCCGGAAACGGACACTGTCATGCCGTCCAAGGATAGCCCTTTACGTGCCAACATTTCCTGTACGAAATATACGGTGCCATAACCGGTGGCCTCAGGACGAATCAAACTGCCGCCAAAGCACAAATCCTTGCCGGTGAACACACTGGCTGCGCTGTTGGAGAGTTTTTTCATCATGCCGGCCATAAAGCCCACTTCACGCGCGCCCACGCCGATATCACCAGCAGGAACGTCGGTATCTGGGCCCAGGTGACGGTACAGCTCAACGATCAGGGCCTGGCAAAAGCGCATCACTTCGCCATCCGACTTGCCTTTGGGATCAAAGTCCGAGCCGCCTTTGCCGCCGCCCATGGGCAGAGTGGTCAAGGCATTCTTGAAGGTCTGTTCAAACGCCAGAAACTTCAAAATGGACAGATTCACCGAGGGGTGAAAGCGCATGCCGCCCTTGAAAGGACCGATGGCATTGCTGTGCTGAATACGGAAGCCGCGATTGACCTGAACCTGGCCGCGATCATCTACCCAGGAAATACGAAACTGGATAGCACGTTCGGGTTCGACCAGACGCTCGAGCAGACCATGATCGGCGTACTGGGGGTTTTTCTCGATGAAGGGCCACAAGCTGGTCATGACTTCCCGAACGGCCTGCATGAATTCAGGCTGGTTGGGGTCGCGGGACTGCACTCTGGCTAGGAACTGTTCTAGAGAGATAGATTTCATTGCAAGCGAACTCTGTTTGCAATACTGAGAACTCGAGTCGAACTCAGCAGATTGAAAGAATGGATGCACGGGAATGCACCCGATCATACGCCCATCGCAAGCAAGCCTCTCGTATAGAGAGGCTTGCGCAGGATGTTCGATTTACTTCTTCATCATGTCGAAGAATTCGGAGTTGGTCTTTGTGGCCCGGATTTTGTCCAGGATAAACTCCATGGCTTCAATTTCATCCATCCCATGGATGAACTTGCGCAGAACCCAGACCTTTTGTAGAAGGTCGGGCTTGATCAGCAACTCTTCACGACGTGTGCCTGATTTGTTCAGGTTGATGGCTGGGTAAATACGTTTCTCGGCCAGACGGCGCTCCAGATGGATTTCGGAGTTGCCGGTACCTTTAAATTCTTCATAGATGACTTCGTCCATGCGGCTGCCGGTTTCGATCAGGGCAGTACCGATGATGGTCAAGGAGCCACCTTCTTCCAGATTACGGGCAGCGCCAAAAAAGCGTTTGGGGCGCTGCAGGGCGTTGGCGTCCACACCACCGGTCAAAACCTTGCCCGAAGCAGGGACCACAGTGTTGTAGGCGCGAGCCAGACGGGTAATGGAATCCAGCAGGATCACCACGTCTTTTTTCAATTCAACCAGGCGTTTGGCCTTTTCAATGACCATCTCGGCCACTTGCACGTGACGTGTGGCGGGTTCGTCAAAGGTGGAGGCCACTACTTCGCCGCGCACCGTGCGCTGCATCTCGGTTACTTCCTCGGGGCGCTCGTCCACCAGCAGGACGATCATGATGGCCTCGGGGTAATTGGTCGTGATGGCGTGAGCCATGTGCTGCATCATCACGGTTTTACCGGATTTGGGGCTGGCCACGATCAGGGCGCGCTGGCCTTTACCGATAGGCGAGAAGATATCCAGGATACGGCCTGTGATGTTCTCTTCGCTTTTGATGTCGCGCTCCAGGCGCATGGGCTGGTCCGGGTGCAGCGGCGTCAGGTTCTCAAACATGATGCGATGTTTGATGGCCTCAGGCTGCATGCCGTTAACCTTGTCAACTTTTACCAGGGCAAAGTAGCGCTCGCCGTCTTTAGGGGTGCGCACTTCACCTTCAATGGAGTCACCCGTGTGCAGATTGAAACGACGTATCTGCGAAGGGGAGATGTAGATATCGTCTGTGCTGGCCAGGTAAGAGGTTTCTGGCGAACGCAGAAAGCCAAAACCATCAGGCAGGACTTCAAGCACCCCGTCGCCGAAAATCTGCTCGCCCTTTTTGGCGTGCTTTTTCATGATGGCGAACATCAGCTCTTGCTTGCGCAAGCGGTTCGCGTTGTCGATTTCCAGAGTGGCAGCCATTTCTAGCAGCTGCGAGACGTGCAGAGCTTTTAATTCGTTCAGGTGCATGGGAGTGGGGAAGGGCTTTCAGCAGCAGACCGCAGGCCAGCGAAGGGCCTGCGTGCGGTTAATCAGAGATTACAGGGAGCTGTCGAGAAACGCGCTAAGTTGGGACTTGGAAAGTGCACCGACTTTAGTTTCGGCCACTTTGCCGTCTTTAAACAGCATGAGCGTTGGAATACCGCGAACACCATATTGAGCTGGGGTGTCGGGATTTTCATCGACGTTGAGCTTAGCGATGATAACACGACCTTGGTACAGTTCGGCTGCCTCATCAAGCAAAGGGGCAATCATTTTACAAGGACCGCACCAGGCAGCCCAGTAATCGACCAGAACGGGGAGGTCGGCGTTAAGGACGTCAGACTCAAAGGAGGCGTCCGTGATGTGTTTAATGGAGTCGCTCATGGCTAGATACAAAAAAAGTGAGGATAACGAAAAACTATACGTGTGGCGTGACCTGAGCACAATGTATTCTACGGCCAATTGCGACGGTCTTGTTGCCAATTTTTGACAGGATACCATTGCGTCTGGTTGATAATGTGCATTCGCTGCGCAACGCGCGCCAATAAAGCGTTTCCCCACTGGCGCCTAACCACTCGTAAAATAGCGTTTTTCTGTACGATCTACCGGGAATCAAGTTGTCTACTACACGTTACGACGAATCTTCTATACGGGTGCTCAAAGGGCTGGAACCGGTCCGTCAGCGCCCGGCCATGTATACCCGCACGGATAATCCCCTGCATATTGTGCAGGAGGTCATCGATAACGCGGCCGACGAAGCCCTGGCTGGTTTTGCCCGCACACTGACTGTCACCTTGCTGGAGGACGGCGGCATACAGGTTGAGGATGACGGGCGCGGTATTCCTGTTGGCTTGCACCCTGAAGAAAATGCGCCGGTGGTTGAACTGGTGTTCACGCGACTGCACGCCGGGGGCAAGTTCGACAAGCTCAATGGCGGTGCCTACGCCTTTTCCGGCGGTTTGCACGGGGTGGGTGTGTCGGTGACCAACGCCTTGTCGCGCCGTCTGGAAGTGCTGGTCTGGCGTGACGGACAAGCCAACGAGATTGTGTTTGCCGACGGCGAGCTGGAGCAGCCCCTGACCCAAACGGGCACGGTGGCCAAGCGCAAGACGGGTACCCGTGTGCGGGTCTGGCCTGATGCCAAATATTTTGACTCCGCCCAGATTCCCCTGGCCCAACTGACTCATATCCTGCATAGCAAGGCCGTCCTGCTGGAAGGCGTGACGGTGGAACTGGTGCAGCAAAAAACCGGTCAGCGCCAGCAGTGGCGCTATGAGGACGGTTTGCGCGGCTACCTGCAGGAGGAAATGGAAGGGGTGGAGCTGCTGGTTCCCCTGTTTGAGGGCCGCCAGTACGCCCCGCAAGATGACGATAATTTCTCCGCCGGCGAAGGTGCGCATTGGGTGGTGGCCTGGGCGCTGGACTCCAATATTGTGCGTGAGTCCTATGTCAATCTGATCCCAACCCCAGCGGGAGGAACACACGAATCGGGCTTGCGCGATGGCTTGTATCAAGCCGTGCGCAGTTTTGCCGAACTGCATAGCCTGATTCCCAAAGGCGTCAAGCTGCAGGCCGAGGACGTCTTTGCCCGTGCCAGCTTTGTGCTCTCGGCCAAAGTGCTGGACCCGCAGTTTCAAGGGCAGATCAAGGAAAAGCTCAATAGCCGTGACGCCGTGCGTCTGGTCAGTGGCTATGTGCGCAATGCGCTGGAACTGCATCTGCATGCCAATGTGGATCAGGGTCGCAAATTGGCTGAAGTGGCGGTGCGTCAGGCTCAGGCCCGTACCCGTTCGGCGCAGAAGGTGGAGAAACGCAAGAGCTCGGGCGTGGCCGTGTTGCCCGGCAAGCTGACGGATTGCGAATCACACGATCTGGAAAGTTCGGAACTGTTTCTGGTCGAGGGTGACTCGGCTGGCGGTTCGGCCAAGATGGGCCGTGACAAGGAATTTCAGGCTATCTTGCCCCTGCGCGGCAAGGTTCTGAACGCTTGGGAGGTCGATAAGGACCGCTTGTTCGCTAACCAGGAAATTCACGATATTTCCGTGGCGATCGGCGTGGACCCGCACGACGCCCAGTCCGAGCCGGATCTGTCCGGTTTGCGTTATGGCCGTATCTGTATCCTGTCTGATGCGGACGTGGACGGCTCGCACATTCAGGTGCTGTTGTTGACGTTGTTCTTCCGTCACTTCCCCAAACTGATCGAGGCGGGCCACGTGTATGTGGCGCGTCCCCCCTTGTTCCGTGTAGACGTGCCTGCCGCTGGCAAACGCCCGGCCCGCAAGATCTACTGTCTGGATCAGGGCGAGCTGGACGCGACACTGGAAAAGCTGCGCAACGAAGGTATACGTAACGAGTCCTGGAGCATCAGCCGCTTTAAAGGTCTGGGTGAAATGAGTGCGGAGCAGTTGTGGGATACCACCATGAATCCGGACACCCGCCGTTTGCTGCCTGTGCATTGGGGCGAGGATGGCCTGAGCGATACACAAGCCATGTTCACCATGCTGATGGGCAAGGGTGAGGCTTCTGCCCGCCGAGCCTGGTTGGAAGAAAAAGGCAATTTGGCCGATCTGGACGTCTGAGCCCGACTTAAGAGTTATTTATGGATAGCAATCAATTGGATTTTGAACCGGCGGGATCGGACGATAGCATCACGCTGGCGACTTACGCGGAACAGGCTTATCTGGATTACGCCGTTTCAGTGGTACGTGGACGTGCCTTGCCCGATCTGACCGATGGCCAGAAACCGGTGCAGCGCCGCATTTTGTACGCGATGGATGCCATGGGTCTGGGCCCGACGGCCAAGCCCGTGAAGTCGGCCCGAGTGGTGGGGGATGTGCTGGGTAAATATCACCCGCACGGTGACCAGGCCGCCTATGATGCCATGGTGCGTATGGCGCAGGATTTTGTGCTGCGTTATCCGCTGGTAGACGGGCAGGGCAACTTTGGCTCGCGCGACGGCGACAATGCCGCCGCCATGCGTTACACGGAAGCACGTTTGACACCGTTCTCGCGTCTGCTGCTGGACGAGCTGGACGAAGGCACAGTGGACTTCATCCCCAACTACGATGGCAGCCAGAAAGAGCCGGTGACTTTGCCTGCACGCCTGCCCATCATGCTGCTTAACGGCGCATCGGGGATTGCCGTCGGGATGGCGACCGAGATTCCGTCGCACAACCTGCGCGAAGTGGCCCAGGCTTGCGTCAGCCTGTTGCGCAACCCGAATTTGAGCGATCAGGAAATCCACGAGATCGTCCCCGGCCCGGACTTTGCCGGTGGTGGTCAGATCATTTCCGCTGCTGACGATATTGCGGCGGTGTACGCTCAGGGCCGAGGCTCCATCAAGGCCCGTGCCCGTTGGGTATTTGAGGAAATGGCACGTGGCCAATGGCAATTGGTCGTGACTGAATTGCCGCCCGGCAGCTCCTCCCAGCAGATTCTGGAAGAGATTGAAGAGCGCACCAACCCCAAGGTCAAGACTGGCAAGAAATCGCTGAGCACCGAGCAACAGCAAACCAAAGCCTTGATGCTGAACATGCTTGATGCCGTGCGTGACGAGTCGGGCAAGCAGGCTGCGGTGCGCCTGGTCTTTGAACCCAAATCCCGCGCGATTGATCGGGACGAGTTTGTGACCATCTTGCTGGCGCAGACCAGTCTGGAGCGCAACGTCTCCATCAACCTGGTATGTATTGATACGGATGGCCGTCCCGGTCAGCGTTCCTTGCGCCAGGTCTTGCTGAACTGGCTGGAATTCCGCCGTCACACGATGGAGCGTCGTACTCGTTACCGTCTGGATAAGGTCACCGACCGTATTCATGTGCTGCAAGGGCGCATGGTGGTGTACCTGAATGTGGATGAAGTCATCCAAACTATTCGTGAATCCGACGAGCCGCGTGCCGCCCTGATGGAGCGCTTTGATCTGAGCGAGCGTCAGGCCGACGATATTCTGGAAATGCGCTTGCGTCAGTTGGCGCGTCTGGAAGGCTTCAAGATCGAGAAAGAGCTGAAAGAGCGTCTGGACGAGCAGGAGTCTTTGCAAAAGCTGCTGGACGATCCCAAAGCCTTGAAGCGTCTGATGATTCGTGAGATTGAAGCAGACGTTAAAACCTATGGTGATGACCGTCGTACCCTGATTGAAGCGGCCGAGCGCGCTGTGCTGGAAACCAAGGTGGTTGACGAGCCGGTTACCGTGATTGTGTCGCGCAAAGGCTGGCTGCGTTCACGCCAGGGCCATGGCCATGACGCCTCGCAATTCAGCTTCAAGACCGGCGATGGCTTGCGCGATGCGCTGGAGTGTCGCAGTACCACGGATCTGGTCGCCATCGGCACTGATGGCCGGGTCTATACTGTTCCGGTCTCCAGCTTGCCTTCAGCGCGTGGCGACGGACAGCCCATTACCTCCATGATTGAAGTCAGCCCCAGTGCGCCTATTGAGCACATTCTGGGGGCGCCTTTGGACCAGAACTACTTGCTGGCTGCCTGCGACGGTTACGGTTTTGTGGCTTCTCAGGGCGACATGAATACACGGCAGAAAGCGGGCAAGCAGTTTGTCACCGTCGAGGATGGCAAAAAGCTGCTCAAGCCCTTGGCCTTGCGCCCGGATGATCAGTACGTGGGTCTGCTCAGCGAGCAGGGACGTTTCCTGGTGGTGGACATCAAGGAGCTGAAAGTGCTGTCCAAAGGGGGGCGTGGCACGGTGCTGATCAAACTGAACGAGGGCGATAAGCTCAGTCAATGGGTTGCCTTTGGTGAGGCGGGTCTGGCCGTCAGCGGAGTGAACCGCAAGCGTCCGTCCACCATCGTGATGGATCTGGACATGCTGGCCAATTATCTGGGCAAGCGGGCAGGCAAGGGCAAGGCCCTGTCGCTTAAATTGAACGACCCTGTGCTGCATCGGCCTGAAGAGTCCTGAATTTGTATAGCCGCCGGAGGCTGGCCCTCCGCCTGATAGATTTCTTTTTTGAGTGTTGGATATGAGTTTCAAAGTCACGGTTCAGCCCAGCGGGCACAGTTTTGACGTACAGCCCGGACAGTCTGTGCTGGATGGCGCGCTCAATGCCGGTATTGTCTTGCCCTACAGCTGCCGCAATGGCACCTGTTCGTCTTGCCGTGGCAAGGTCATTGAAGGCGAGTACGATGCAGGCCGTGCGCCCGAGCAATTGCTGAGCGAAGAGGACCGCGCTGCAGGTTACACCCTGTTCTGTCAGGCCAAGCCCAGCAGCGACATGTTGATCGAATCGCACGAAATTCGCATGGCGACCGATATCCAGATTCGTAAAATGCCGTCGCGCGTGGTGGGTCTGGAAAAAGTACGTGATGATGTGATGGTGGTGCGTTTGCAAATGCCATCTTCCGAGCCATTCCGTTACTACCCGGGTCAGTACCTGGAATTCATCCTGAAAGACGGCAGCCGTCGTAGTTATTCCATGGCGACACCGCCACGGGAAGACAATCAGGTGGAATTGCATATCCGTCACATGCCCGGTGGCGTGTTTACCGACCACGTCTTTGGTGCCGGTGCTACCGCCATGAAAGAGCGCGAGATTCTGCGCGTAGAAGCACCTTTGGGTTCTTTCTTCCTGCGCGAAGATAGCGCGGCTCCTATGGTTTTCCTGGCCAGCGGTACAGGTTTTGCTCCGATCAAGGCCTTGATCGAGCGCCTGATTCAAACCGGCAGCCAGCGCGAAGTCGCCCTGTACTGGGGCGGGCGTCGACCCAAGGATCTGTACCAGTCCGAACTGGCCGAGAAATGGGCCAGCGAACTGCCTAACTTGCGTTTCATTCCGGTGATTTCCGACGCTCAGCCTGAAGATGGCTGGACAGGTCGTACCGGCTTTGTGCATCAGGCCGTATTGGCTGATTTGCCTGATCTGTCGGCCTGGCAGGTGTACGCCTGTGGCGCGCCGGGCATGGTTGAAGCGGCCCGCAAGGATTTTGTGGAGCAGGCTCAACTGAATCCGGACAATTATTTTGCAGATGCCTTTACGTCGCTGGCAGACGTCAAGTAAGCGTCTTGATCAATAGCTCAACAAGCGGACAGTACACATGAAAGTAGCAGTTCTGGGCAGCGGCATTATTGGGGTATCAACTGCCTGGTGGCTCAGCCAGCAAGGTTGTGAGGTGGTGGTCGTGGATCGGGGAACCGGTCCCGCGCAGGAAACCTCGCGTGCCAATGGCGGGCAAATCTCGGTCTCGTATGCCGAGCCCTGGGCCAACCCGAAAATGCCGCTCAAACTGCTGAAATGGTTGTTGCAGGATGATGCTCCCTTGTTGTTCCGTCCGCGTCTGGACCTGCGCCAGTGGCGCTGGTGCCTGTCTTTCTTGCGAGAGTGCCTGCCGGGGCGGGTTACGCCCAATGTGCGCGCGCTGGTGGCCATGGCGGAATACAGCCGCAGCACGCTCAAGCAATTGCGTCCCAGCCTGGATTTTGATTATCGCCATCAGGAAAAAGGCATCATTACGTTTTACCGGGATGCCCAAAGCCTGGACGACTCCCAGCAAATGGCCGACGTCATGCGAGATATGGGAGTGGACCGCCGCATCATGAGCGTGGACGAACTGGTGCAGCTGGAGCCTGCCCTGGCATCAGCGCGCGGCCAGATCGTGGGTGGCGACTACACCAAAGATGATGAGTCGGGCGATGCCAATCAATTCACCTGCGGTTTGGCGGCCATGGCCAGGCGAGCCGGAGTGGAATTTCGCTTTTCTACCCAAATCACCCGTTTGCTGACGGCCAAGGGCCGAGTGGTGGGGGTCGAGGTTATAGGCGCGGATGGTGCGTACGACTCCATACAGGCAGACGCCTTCGTGGTGGCCATGGGTAGTTTCAGCCCTACCGTCCTGCAGCCGCTGGGAATTTCCTGCCCCGTTTATCCGGCCAAAGGCTATTCGGCCACCTTCCCGGTGCTGGTCCCCGAGGGCGCGCCTACTGTCAGCCTGACAGATAAAGATCACAAACTGGTTTTTTCCCGCCTGGGCGATAGCCTGCGGGTTGCTGGAACGGCCGAATTGTCGGGCTATACGCGTAGCTTGAACCCCGCCCGCTGTCAGGCTTTGTTAACGCATGTGGCTGATCTGTTCCCAAGCGCATTGGATTTTGATAATGTTCATTTCTGGTCAGGACTGCGTCCTGCCACAGCATCAAATGTCCCACTGATAGGCCGATCCTCCATTCCCAACCTGTACCTGAATACCGGGCATGGCACCTTGGGGTGGACCATGGGCATAGGTTCTGGCCGAGCCTTGGCGGACCTGGTCATGGGGCACAAACCCGAACCTGAATTTCCTTTTTTATCTTGAAGGATGTATGAAAAATCTACGCGGATTACTGTTGAAACGTGGTGTTATGGCTTTGGCGATGGCAGCGGGTGGCTCAGCCGCTTTGCTGTTCGGGTCGACCGCCCTGGCAGCCGTTGATATTCAGGTCTGGACCGCTTTGAACTCGCACAATCAGGACGAGTTCGAACGCTTGGTTCGGGATTTCAATCGTAGCCAGAGCGACGTCAAGGTGTCGGTCAAGGCGCATGACACAGAAGCCTCTTTGGAGCAGGTCATGCAAGCGGGCAAGGATTTGCCCAATCTGGTGCAGTTAGGCGAGATGTCCGGCCTGGACGAGGTCGCCGACCGCTCCTACATCATGCCCATGCACACCTTGCTGGCTCGGGAAAAAATGGACAATGTGTCCTGGTTCCTGGCCTCGAATTCCTTTGTGCGCAATGGCCGTGGCCAATTGCAAGGCTTCCCCTACATGGCCGAAATTCCGGTCATGTACTACAACCTGGAAGCGTTTGATAAAGCCAAGATCGAGCCTCCCGTGCCCAGCCGTGTCTGGCTGGACTTGCAAGCTCAACTGGTTGATCTGGCCAATAAAGGCTCGCGCCGTTGTCCTTTGACCTCCGACCAGTCTGTCTCCATCAACCTGGAGAACCTGGCAGCGGTTAATAACCAGATTTACGGTCTGGCACCCGGACCCAAGGTTAAAGGCAAAGTGGGCTTTGATTTTGACGTGATGTATATCCGTCACTTGTCCATGATGATCAGCTGGGTGAAATCCGAGCTGATGGTCAAACCCGGCACCTTGCCCGAGTCGCCCCAGCGTTTTGCCAAGGGTGAATGTGCAGTCATGTTCTCCAACTCCGGCCATATCGGTGAGTACAGCGACACGCGCGGCCTGAAGTACGCTGTGACTGGTCTGCCTTACTACCCTGAAGTCACCCAAACCCCCGGCAAGCCTTTTGTGACTGGCTCCGCTCTGTGGGCGGTGAAAGGCCATAACGCTGAACAGAACCAGGCTTCGGCCCGCTTCATCAGCTGGTTGGCTCAGCCAGAGAACGCCGCTCGCTGGTATCAGAAAACAGGCTTTTTGCCCGTCAGCCGCGAAGCCTTTAATGCCACGGGTAGCGACTACTACAAGGACAAGGGTGACTGGATGCACCTGGTGGGCGCCTACAGCAGCGGTACATCGGGTACAGCCAAGGGCAACTTCCGTAACTACCGCCAGATTCGCGCCGTGTTCAACCAGAGCCTGGAAAGCGCGCTGGACGGTCAGCAACCTGCCATGACGGCCTTGCGTACCGCCGCCACGGAAGCCAACCGACTGGTGGCTCAGAAAGGACGCTGATTTATCTGTGCGTACAAGCCGATCTAGCGGCTTGAGCGAGCATCCTTGAAGATAAACCCCATGCCCTTGACGGGACATGGGGTTTTTTCTTTGGGTGCTCGCAATGCGTTTTCTTGTCCGTTTCTGCGTCTTGCTGATGTGTGGCCTGGGGTTGTCTGCCTGTCAGACCAGTCAGGGGCCTGATGGCCTGTTGGCTGATCCGGGAACACGCGTCTTTAACTTCGATTGGCGCTTGTCTGGCGACCCTCAAGTCGGCCCTATGCAGGTGTTTGATAATGGCAGGCGTATCTGGCTGCATTTTGCACCGGAGCAGATGCTGCCAGCGGTGTTGGGGCGCAGGAATGGACAGGAAACGCTGCTGTCTTTGAAGCCCTTGGGGCAGTTTCAAGTGATTGAAGGCCTGTGGACGGAGTTGATATTTCGGGCCGGACGAGCACAGGCGCAGGCTAGTTTCGGGCGCAAGAGTGCCCATGCAGAAGTTGCTGCATTATTTGAAGTAGAGGCATCGGATGCCTTGCTACAGGACCGTAGCCAACAGAAGGATCAGCAGCAAGCCCGAGCCAGTCTCTCCCAGCGTAGTGATTCTTCGCCAAGCCATTTCCCTCTAAGTCGTTCCGATATCCGCTCTCCCGAGCAAAGTAGTTTGTTTTCTGGAAAGCCTGCGCCAGATTGGATGGCGGCTCAAGTGAAGGAGGGCGAGCCTGCTCCCGGGAACGTGTTGCAGACACAAGCCTTTCAAGCCAGTTCAGAGTTGCTGCCAGTCTCAGCTCCTGGTGTGGATGCACAGTCCATTGCAGAGCCTGTTTTTGAACTGCGAATCAAGGATAGAACCTTGAGGCAGGCATTAGTCCGATGGGCTAAGCAAGCGCAATGGGTTTTTGCACCTGAGCATTGGACTTTGGAGGTTGATTTCCCTATCAAGGCGGCGGCTCGCTTTGAGGGGGACTTTGAGACTGCTGTGGCTCAGTTGTTGGGGGCTGCCCAACTGAATGCTCATCCTTTGCAGGCCTGTTTTTACTCAAATCAGGTGCTCAGGATTCTGGCTTGGCCGCAAGCCTGTGATCCCAGTGCTTCGCCCGAGGGACAGTCATGAATTATCTCTGTCTCTTGCTTTTGCCGCTGATAGCGGCTTGCAGCTTGCAAACAGCAGGGCAGCATGTTGATCAGGCTCAGGCATGGCTGGATGATGCCGTGGTGTTGGATGGCAACAGTCCATCCTCCGTGGCCCATGCTCAGTCTGTCGACAAGCCCTGGTTGCTGGGGGCGGCGGTGCCTTTACGAAAACCGGCTGCCTTGCCAGCGGCATTGCGCTCCAGACAAACCTTCAGTTTTTCTTTGGAAGCGCCTTTGCCCGATCTGGATGAGCTGGCGCGTCGTTTGTCTTTATTGTCTGATCTGAGCGTTTTCATTAGCCCGCAGGCTCGTTTGCCTTTAACTCATTTCCCGCCACGAACCGCTGGGCAGGAGGGGTCGGAATCGGCTCGGCAGGGAGGTCTGATTTTTGAACAACTGCGTTTGTCAGCCTTGTTGGATCAGGTTGCAGCGGTATATGGCCTGAAGTGGCGTTATCAGGCAGGCCGTATTGAGCTGTATCGCGATGAGAGTTCTCTGGCTTTGGGGCAGCAGTCTGGATTGCGACAAGTAGACGGGTCAGGGACAGGGGACTTAATTGGTCGAGGTGTGAAATGAGTTCTGTCTTGCCTGAGCGGGAGTACTGGTTTGGGTTGCAGTGGGTGGATGCCAGGGACGGTATGCGGCGGACTCAAAATCGTCGAATGAAGAGATCGTATTGGACTTGCTTGATGGGAGTGAAAGGGGGGCTGAGAGAACAGGCACGTAAGCAAACGGAAAGGCAAATAGAAGAACTACAACAAGTACAGGAAAAGACTGATGAGGATGTAGCAGGACAAAGAGCAGGGCAAACAGCAGGACGAACAGCAGGACGAACAGCAGGGCAGGCAATGGCTTGGGTTCCAAGTTGTTGGCTGAACAGCCGGAGGACCCAATCTGTCTTGCGCTTGGCCCAGAATGGGCCTTCAAGAGCCAGACTAACGCGAGTTCAGGCTTATTCTGCGGCTGCCTGTATGGCTGCCCACCACCCTCAGGACGCAGTTTTTCTTTTATGGACGGTGGCTCCTGGCCGTTTGTGGTTTCTGGTGCTTGAACATGGTCAGGTGATGGAAGGTAGCGATTGCCTCCTGGCTCAGATCGGGCAAGTGCAGACCTTACGGCGGGCCATGCAGGCGCGTTATCCCTCTATACGTGAACTGCGGCAACCTGCTGATTTATGGGTCTGTCTGGAACAGGGCAGAAGACCGCAGGGCCGTATGCTGCGCCAGCCTGTCAGGCGTGTTGGTGGGTGTGAAAAGATCCCGCTTCGTCTGGCGGTTCTTTCTTTGCTGGTGTTGGCTACGCTTGGAAGCGTGTTCTCCCTTGATCTTCGGGCTCGCTTGGCTGCCATGGCGTCTGATTGGGAGCAAAGTCCATCACAGGAAGAGCATGGTTTGACGAGTATTCAATCTGTGTTGGGCTTGATTGAGGAGCTTCCTGCTCAGGGGGCAGACTGGCAATTGCAGCAGGTGGATTGTCGTCGTCAGGCCGGTCTGTGGGAGTGCAGGGCACATTACGGGTTCGAGGATGTGCAAAGTTTTAGTGCGGCCATGAATAGCCAGATTCGTGAGCCGAATGTGCTGGAGTTCACCGGCTTGGGGCAGGGGACTTTGAGTATCCGGCGCGGGTATCAGGTATTGATTCCCCAGTCCTTGGAAACGAAAGATCAGACGCGAATGCCAACTGCGGCATCTCCAGGTTTGCAGGCCAAGCTGGCGGCCCTGCAGCCTGCGTTTATGCGCTTGTCATTGAGCCCTGCTCAGTGGGTTGAATCCTCCGCCGAAAATGAGCAAACAAGGGCAGGCGTGTGGCGCCGCTCCTGGCTCAGTCAATCGCCCCTGCGTTCGGTTTATTTACTGGCGGCCCAGCTTCCTGAACTGCACTGGGAGCGTATGAGCTTGTCATTGAATTCGTGGTCTTACCCCTCGCTGCTGGGCAGCGATTTTATCGTGGAGCTGGAAGGCTATGTTTATGAATCTGCGCAGCGGGATCTGGCTGATCAAGATCTGGCCGATTACATGCAGACCCCTTTTGAGCATTCTGTTTGGTCTGACGCTGATGTTTAGTGCACCGGCTTGGGCGATGGAAACCATGGCGACGATAGTAAGGGAGATGCTGTTGCTGGAAGCCGAACAGGCGCGGCAGAACATGTCGTCCTGCTTGAGGACACCACAGGAGCAAGAGGGGGCAAGTCAGCCTGATGTGGCCAAGATCAAATCCAGTAAGCCCACCCCTGCATTGAAGCTGAAAGCGATCTATGGAAAAGACACCCAGTTGCTAGCCGAAGTGCAGCATGAGCAGCGTCTGCTCTTGTTTCAGCAAGGACAGCTTTGGCCGATAGGGCGTGAGCGAGATAGGTCTATGCGCCTCTTGTCTTTGAGTAGTCGCTGTATTGAGCTTGAAATAGGGCAAACCCAGGCTCAAGCTGCGCAACCGCAACCGCAACCGCAACCGCAACCGCAACCGCAACCGCAACCGCAACCGCAACCGCAACCGCAACTGGAATTGCAATCCATCAAACTATGTTTGCCTTCCGGGCAGGGCCAAGTGTGATAGGACTTCTGCGATCCGCAGAAGCCCAGGCTTACTGCTTTGCAGGTTTCACGCCTGACTGTTCTTGAATCAGCAAGGCCGTGGGTTCGTGCAGCAGCAGACCAGACAGGCGGCTTCATAGACCCGAAGCAAGAAAAAACCCCGACATGATTTTCATCATATCGGGGTTGGAAGTTACTACGGAGCTTGTCGCTCGTCAGGCTTGAGCCTTGTTCTGCATTAGTCGCGGGTACCGCTCCAAGCGGCAATGGCGGCACGCTCTTCGTCGGTCATTTGCGTCATGTTACCCAAGGGCATGTACTTGGAGTGCACCACGGTCTTGACCTGTTCGGCGTGCAGTACCGTGTTGTCGATGGTATCGAGCAACATGCCGGCAGGGGCAGCCGTAAAGCCGAAGTCGGCATTGGGCTTGACCGCGTGACACTGAACACATCGTGCGTCCATGATTTCCTGGACACGGGCAACACTGATTGTTTCCGCACCGTTGGCAGCTTCAGGTGCACTGGCAACTTCACCCTTCAAGCTGGCAGGAGCCGCCAGGTAACCCACGATCAGCAGCAGCACAACACCGGCAGCTGGGTAGGCAGGCTTTTTGATGCCAGCGTGCATCAGCACGAAGTATTGACGGATCAGGGCGCCGGCAAAGATGAACAGCACCATGATGATCCACGCATTGGGGTTGTTATACGTGAACGAGTAGTGGTTGCTCAGCATCAGCAGCAGGACAGGCAGCGTGAAGTAGGTATTGTGTACCGAACGCTGTTTGCCGCGCTTGCCATCCAGAGGGTTGGGCGCCTGACCGGCTTTCAGTGCCTTGACCATGCGGCGCTGGCCGGGAATGATCCAGAAGAACACGTTGGCCGACATGCTGGTGGCCATGACAGCACCCGTCAGCAAGAACGCAGCACGACCCGAGAAGATGTGGGCGCTCAGGTAAGCCACGACCACCATCATGATCGCCACCGCCACGCTTAGCAGGCCGTCGCGGTTCATGTTGGGGCTGATCAGGCGGCACAGGCCGTTATAGACCACCCAGCCCAGTACCAGGAAGGCAATGGCCATGACGTTGGCCTGAGTGCCTGTCATTTGAGCCGCCCATTCCCAGGGACTGTTGGGGTTGACCAGATAGAACTCGGGCTTGGTCAGGTAGAGCAGGGCGAACAGGAAGAAGCCGGACAACCAGGTGGTGTAGGACTTCCAGAAAGACCAGTGCAGGTCATCAGGCAGTTCAGCCGGGTTGGTCAGGTATTTCTGGTTGTGATAGAAGCCGCCGCCGTGGACAGCCCACATCTCGCCAAATACACCGCGTTTCTTGCTTTCTTCGCCTTTGGGCGGTTTCAGGCCATTGTCCAGCATCACAAAGTAGATGGACTCGCCGATCCAGGCGACAGCCGCAATCACGTGCAACCAGCGCAACAGCAGGTTGCCGTACTCAAGTAGGTAAGCGTACATAAAGATCTCGTATCAGAGTGGTTTCGTATAGAAGCGAAAAGTCGACTTGGATACGCGATCAGCTGCCGCGATAGGTAGACCAGGACCAGGGGGTCACGACCAGAGGTACGTGGTAATTGGCATTGGCATCAGCGATACCAAAGCGAATGCCGACCTGATCCACAAAGCGTGGCTCGGGCAGAGCCACACCGCTGGCGGCAAAGTAGTCACCTGCATGGAACACCAGTTCAAAAACGCCCGTGTGCATGGCCTCGCCTTGCAGCAGGGGCTCATCACAGCGACCGTCGCTGTTGGTGTGAGTGGTTTTGATCAAAGTGCGTTGATCGTTTTCGATGGAATAAAGATCGACGCGCACGCCGCTGGCTGGGCGCCCTTGAGTCGTGTCAAGGACATGGGTTGATAGCTTTCCCATAAATGTCTCCGGTTTATGGTGATCAAAAAAGGTCCAGCGAGCCCAGTTTTGAGAACCGGCCGGGGGCCAACGGTGCAAGGATCAGTGCGCTGGGTTGAGGCCCCGAAACTGTCGCTCTGTTTGAGGAATCAGATTGTCGACAATTTATGTTGACGATTTTGTCGGGGTACCGAATAATTGTCAATAGTCAATAACGAGAAATTCTATGCTTCAGATACGGCGGCAAGAGGGGATGAGCAGTGAATCCCAAGCGCCCAGCGCCTCCTCGCTGCTAGAGGGAGGCATGGCAGATAGCGAGGTCGGGCGTGTTTATAGCCAGATCTTTGATGCGGTCGTTGACCGTCGTCTTTTGCCTGGAACCAAACTGACGGAAGCCACGCTGTGCACGATTTTCGAGTGCTCGCGGGCGACCGTTCGTGCGGCGCTGGCTGCCCTCGAACACGACAAGATTGTGGTTATCGAGCCCAATCGTGGCGCTTTTATCTGGAAGCCGACGGCCAAGCAGACACGGGATGTGTTTGAACTGCGACGAGACCTGGAAGCGCTGATTCTGAAAAAACTGATCAGCTACCCGGATCTGCCGGAGCGTTTGGCTGGTCTGTATGAAATGGTGGAACGTGAACAGCACGCTTTTGAACACGGCGACCGCATCAGCTGGTTGCGCCTGTCAAACGCATTTCACGTGATGCTGGCGCGCTGCGCTGGCAACGATGAGTTGACCGAGCTGATGCACACCTTGTGCGCCCGCACCACGCTCATCATTGCCTATCACGACACACCGGGCGAACAGGCTTGCTCGTTTTACGAGCACAAAGAGATTTTGGACAAGCTTAGTCAGGGCGACGCCGACGGCGCGCATCTGGCTATGCATCATCACTTAAGTGATTGTGAACATCGCATGAGCGAAGCGGGTGATGGCAGTGCTGCTGATCCTTGGCTGGCCCTCAGCGTAAAACGCTAAACGGAGACGGTATGTCCTTGAGTAAGTACCCTCGTGACCTGGTTGGTTACGGTAAAAACGTGCCTCATGCACAATGGCCTGATCGGGCGCGCATTGCGGTGCAGTTTGTCTTGAACTATGAGGAAGGCGGGGAGAACTGCGTTCTGCACGGTGATCCGGGCTCTGAACAGTTCCTGTCCGAAATCATTGGTGCGGCGGCTTACCCGGACCGTCACCTGTCCATGGAGTCCATTTACGAATACGGCTCGCGTGCCGGTGTCTGGCGGATTCTGAAAGAGTTTGAAAAACGCGGCTTGCCCATGACCATTTTCGGTGTGGGTATGGCGTTGGAGCGTCACCCCGAGCTGGCACAGGAATTCGTGCGCCTGGGTCACGAAATTGCTTGCCATGGCTACCGCTGGATTCACTACCAGAACGTGTCCGAAGAGGTGGAGCGCGAGCATATGCGCCAGTGCGTGAAAGTGCTGACGGACTTGCTGGGCCACCATCCCGAAGGCTGGTACACCGGCCGTGACAGCCCCAACACCTTGCGTCTGGTGGCAGAAGAAGGCCAGTTCCTGTACAGCTCCGATTACTACGGTGATGATCTGCCGTTCTGGACCGAGGTTCAACTCAGTGACAATACGGTCAAGCCGCAATTGATCGTGCCTTACACCCTGGATAGCAATGACATGCGCTTTGCGGCTCCTCAGGGCTTTAACACCGGCGATCATTTCTTCTCCTACCTGAAAGACGCGTTTGACGTGCTCTACGAAGAAGGTGAAGAAGCCCCCAAGATGTTGTCCATCGGTTTGCATTGCCGTCTGATTGGCCGTCCTGGCCGCTTCCGTGCCTTGCAGCGCTTCCTGGATTACGTGCAATCGCACGAGCGTGTCTGGGTTTGCCGTCGTGTGGATATTGCTCGTCATTGGGCCGAGCATCATCCCTATCAGCCCAAGGCCTGATCGAGGCAGGGCCAGGGTTCATGCCTCCTGGCCCATCAGGGCGACATCCTGAATATGAGCAGGGTGCCCTCACATTCCGACTCGCCAGGGTCGGAATTGTTGTTTCTGCCCGCTGAAAACAGTACTATTTGACGCTTACGCAGCCGCTCGTACAGGGAGTGTGGCGTCCTGGCTTCTCACTGCTTTGCCGGGGCGGCAGGTGTTGTGCCAGCGCAGCGCGCGCATGGGCTGCAAGGCTGATCGTCTTATAATAGGCAGTTAAATTTTCCATCGCGTTGCATGTAATGAAAACCTCAGAAATTCGTCAGAAGTTTCTTTCTTTTTTTGAATCCAAGGGACATCACATCGTCTCCTCGGCTTCGCTGGTACCAGGCAATGACCCTACCTTGCTGTTCACTAACGCAGGGATGGTGCAGTTCAAAGATGTGTTCACGGGCAAGGAAACCCGTCCCTACAACCGTGCAACCAGCTCTCAGCGCTGTGTTCGTGCCGGTGGCAAGCATAATGACCTGGAAAACGTGGGCTACACCGCCCGCCACCACACCTTTTTTGAAATGCTGGGCAACTTCAGCTTTGGCGACTACTTCAAGCAAGACGCCATTCGCTATGCCTGGGAGCTGCTGACGACGGTTTACAAGCTGCCTGCAGAGAAACTCTGGGTCACCGTCTATCAAGAAGACGATGAGGCCTACGATATCTGGGCTTCGGAAATTGGTGTGCCCAAAGAGCGCATCATCCGCATCGGCGATAAGGGTGGCGTACGCTACAACTCGGACAACTTCTGGCAGATGGCCGATACCGGCCCCTGTGGTCCTTGTTCGGAAATCTTCTACGATCACGGCGCTGACGTTTGGGGTGGCCCTCCCGGATCGCCTGAAGAAGACGGCGACCGCTATATCGAAGTATGGAACCTGGTGTTCATGCAGTTCGAGCGTTCCGCCGACGGCACCATGACGCCGCTGCCCAAGCCTTGTGTGGACACCGGCATGGGCCTGGAGCGTATTTCGGCTGTGCTGCAGCACGTGCATTCCAATTACGAGATCGACCTGTTCCAGTCTCTGATTCAGGCCGCCGCACGCGAAACCAAGACCAGCGACTTGAGCAATAACTCGCTCAAGGTGATTGCTGACCACATCCGTGCTTGCAGCTTTCTGATTATTGACGGGGTCATCCCCAGCAATGAAGGCCGTGGCTATGTGCTGCGCCGTATTATTCGCCGTGCCTTGCGTCACGGTCACAAACTGGGTCAGAAGGGCTTGTTCTTTTACCGTTTGGTACAGGACTTGGGCCTGACCATGGGCGAAGCCTACCCCGAGCTGATTAGCCAGCGCGAGCGTATCGAACAAGTGCTGCGCCAGGAAGAAGAGCGTTTCAGCGAAACGCTGGAAAATGGCATGCGCATTCTGGAAGGCGCTTTGGCCAACCTGCTGGAGAATGCCAAGCTGGACGGCCAGACGCTGTTCACCTTGTACGATACCTACGGTTTCCCCGTGGACTTGACCGCCGACATCTGCCGCGAGCGTGGCATTGAGGTCGATCTGGACGGTTTTGAAGTTGCCATGGAAAACCAGCGTCAGATGGCACGCGCTTCGGGCAAGTTCAAAACAGCCGAAGGCTTGAGCTATTCCGGTGTGCAGACCCGTTTTGATGGCTACACCACCCTGGAAGGCAGCGGCACCGTTACCGCCTTGTATGTGGATGGCACCTCGGTGCAGTCCGTGGCTCAGGGTCAGCAAGCGGTGGTGGTTCTGGATGCCACCCCTTTCTACGCCGAATCCGGTGGTCAGGTGGGGGATGCCGGTATCTTGAGCGATGCCAAGGGCCTGTCCTTTGAAGTGCAAGATACTCAAAAGATTTCCAATCAGGTTTTCGGCCACCAAGGGGTGCTGAACGCAGGCACGCTGACAGTGGGCCAGACTGTTCAAGCCCAGGTGGATACCGAGCGCCGTGAGCGCGTGATCCGTAATCACTCGGCCACGCACTTGATGCACAAGGCCTTGCGTCAGGTGCTGGGCGGTCACGTGCAGCAACGTGGTTCCCTGGTGGACGCCGAAAAGACCCGTTTTGACTTTGCTCACGATGCCGCCATGACGGCCGAGCAAATCGCTCAGGTCGAAGCCATTGTGAATGAGCAGGTTCTGGCTAACCAGGCCGTGCAAGCCCAACTGATGTCCTTTGATGACGCTGTTAGCGGTGGTGCCATGGCTTTGTTTGGCGAAAAGTACGGCGATGAAGTGCGCGTACTGGATATCGGTTTCTCGCGCGAGCTGTGCGGCGGTACTCACGTTCAACGTACGGGCGATATTGGCCTGTTCAAGATTGTCTCGGAAGGCGGTGTAGCCGCTGGCGTGCGCCGTGTCGAGGCCATCACCGGCACCAACAGCCTGCATTGGGTACAAGCGCAGGAACGCTTGTTGAACGACGCTTCTGCCAGTCTGCGTACGCAGCCAGAGGGTCTGGTTGCCCGTATCAGCGCCTTGCAAGGTCAGATCAAGGATCTGGAGCGCGAGCGCGAACAAATGCAATCCAAGCTGGCTGCTTCGGCAGGCCAGGATCTGCTGGCTCAGGCTGTCCCGTTGAATGACAGCAGCCGCTTGCTGGTTGCCACGTTGCAAGGCGTGGAGGCCAAAGCCTTGCGCGAAATGGCGGATCAGTTGAAGAACAAGCTGCAGTCTGCCGTGATCCTGCTGTCTATCGTGGCAGACGGCAAAGTCAGCCTGGTGGCTGGCGTGACGCCTGACCTGACCTCCAAGGTCAAGGCGGGTGATCTGGTGGGCTTTGTGGCCTCGCAAATGGGCGGGAAGGGCGGTGGTCGTCCTGACATGGCCATGGGCGGCGGTACCGATGCCAGCGTTCTGCCGCAGGCCAATGCTTCGGTGCAGGCCTGGGTTCAAAGTAAATTGGGTGCGTAATGACGATGTCCGAGACCGGCGCATTGCCCAACAGCGATCTGCAGGTTGATGCAAGTGGGCTGAAATGCCCCTTGCCTATCTTGCGTGCCAAGAAAGCCTTGGCACAGCTGGAATCCGGGCAAGTGTTGCAGGTCATCACGACCGATCAGCACGCCATTCAAGATTTTCAGGCTTTTTGTCGCCAAACTGGCAACGAACTGTTGGCTCAAGACCAGCAAGCCGAAAAAACTCTGCATTTTTTACGCCGTCGTTGAGCCGACGGCGGTAGAATACTGCTTTGTCTGTTGCGTATCTAGCACTGAATCTGCTATCTTAGCGTGTTACTTTTGGCATGCTTGCCAGAATAGTGCTAGAATTTTTTGTTTACCTTACACAATAAAGGGATTATCAATGGTGGTAATTCGCTTGGCCCGTGGTGGCTCCAAAAAGCGTCCTTTTTACAACGTAGTAGCCGCCGAGGCGAGCCAACGCCGTGATGGTCGCTTCATCGAACGTCTGGGTTTCTACAACCCCGTTGCTGGCGAAGGTCATGAAAACCTGCGTCTGCAAATGGACCGCGTTAAGCACTTCACCGACAACGGTGCTCAGGTTTCGCCTGCTGTGGCTCGCCTGTTGAAAGAATACTCGGCTAAGGTTGCTTCGGCTGCCTAAGTTGATTCACCTGTTTTTTTAGTAGCGTTTAGTGTGAAGCAATCTGCGATTCCTGCTGACCTTGTTGAGCTCGGTCGTATTGTTTCCGCTTATGGTGTGCGTGGTTGGGTCAAGATCCAGCCGCATTCCATGCAAACCAAGGCGCTGCTGAATGCAAAGACATGGTGGTTAAAAACGCCCCGGCCTGAATCTCAGGCGGGCGTTTTTGCGTCTGTGTCACCCAGACAGATACAAACCGCAAAGCAGCATGGTGCAACCATCGTGGCGCAGTTTGAGGGTCTGGATAATCGAGAGCTGGCTCAAGCTCTCAAGGGGCATACCGTTTGGGTATCCCGTGCCGCTTTCCCCAAAGCGGACGAAGACGAATTTTATTGGGTCGATCTGATCGGCTGCCGCTTCTTTGGCGAGCAGGACGGCCAGGCTGAAAGCCTGGGCGAAGTGGTGGAAGTGCTGGATAACGGCGCGCATGCCATTTTGGTCGTGCACCGCGGCTCCTGGGATGCCGAAGGTGTTTTTACACCTGTAAAGGACGAACAGGGCAGGCCGCTGGAAGAGCTGGTTCCCTTTGTGCAAGCCATTGTGCATACGGTGGATATGTCCGCCCGCGAGCTGCACAGCCACTGGGCGATTTGATCGTTTCAATCCTGCGCACCTGCATGGCTCTGGCCTGACTGGTCGAGCCTTGTAAAGCGTATCCGCTTTTTTCTCTTGCCGAGTCCTCATGCGATTTGATGCCCTGACCCTGTTCCCGGACATGTTTGATGTGGTCAGCGAGGCTGGGGTTACCGGCCGTGCGCACAAACAGGGCATCTGGCAGATGCGGACCTGGAACCCGCGCGACTACACCACTGACGTGCACCGTACCGTAGACGATCGTCCTTACGGCGGTGGCCCAGGCATGGTCATGCTGGCTGACCCCTTGAATGATGCCCTGGATCAGGCTTTGGCTGATCGTGGCGATAGCCCGGAAGTGATTTTGCTAAGTCCCACAGGGCGACGCTTTGACCAGGCTGTGGCTCAGGAACTGGCTCAAGGTCCCGGTGCGGTTCTGGTTTGCGGTCGCTATGAAGGTATCGATCAACGCTTTATTGATGCGCGCGTCACCCAGGAACTGTCTTTGGGGGACTTTGTGCTGTCTGGCGGCGAAATTGCCTCGCTGGCGATTATTGATAGCGTGATTCGGCTTTTGCCCGGCGTGTTGAATGACGCTGACTCGGCTCGTCAGGACTCTTTCCATGCCGACAATAGCGGCTTGCTGGATAGCCCGCATTACACGCGTCCCGAGGTATACCGCGATCAGGCGGTGCCCGACGTGTTGATGTCTGGTCATCATGGTCGTATCCAGGCATGGCGGCGTGAGCAATCCCTGCGTTTGACAGCCTTGCGGCGGCCCGAGTTGATTGAGCAGGCCCGTCAGCGTGGCGAACTTAGCAAGGCAGACGAGCGCTTTTTGGCATCTTTGGCTTCCTTGAGCGAATAGCTTTGTTTAAAGCGTTCGCCAAACCTTAACGGTCCGTTTTTATGCGGGCCGTTTTGTATCTGGGTGACTTTGTTAGTCGTACTGGCCAAGCTGCAGTTGCGAATTTTCCGCAGGGGTGTCGTCCTTGGTATTCAGTGTCTGCCGTCCCCAGCTCATCAGGGCCATCCCGCTAATCGCCAGCAAACCTCCGCCGATCAAGGATGGGTTCAGGGTCTCCTTAAGCCACAGGCTGGACAGTAAAACGCCAAACAGCGGTACCAGGGCCAGGTAGGCGCCTGCGGATGTGGCGCCCAGGCTTTTCACGCCGTGCATATACCAGGCGAAGGCCAGAGCCGTTGAACCCAGGCCCAAGGCCAATACGCTGTACCAGGCTTGGCTTGGCGCATGGATCAGGCTGCCCCAGGCCGAAAGACCCTCCACCCCCAAGCTGCTGATGGACAGCAGCACTGCGCCAATCAATGTGGTCATGCTAGTGGCGGTCAGAGAATCTACGGTGGTCAGTACGGTGCGGCCAATCAAGGTGTAGCTGACCCAGCACAGAGCACAGCCCAGTAATAGCCACTCGCCTATTCCACTCTGGCCCGGCATGAGGCTGCTGATAGAGCCGGCACTCAGGGCATAGAGAGCCCCTGATACGGCCAGGATTACTCCCAGGCTCATCTTCTTGTTGACTGGCTCGCGAAACAACAAAGAGGCCAGAATCAGGATCAGGACCGGGTTCAGAGCAACGACCATGCTGGCCTTGCCTGCTGGCACCAGTTTCAGGGCCAGAAGAAAGAAAATTGAATAGCCAAATACCCCAAAAGCCGAGGCGTTAAGCAGACCTAGCCATTCTCGGGAGTCAAGTGTGCATAGGGCTTTCAGTCGGCCGCTCCAGCTCATCCAAAGCAGCAGTGCGACGCTGGCAATCAGGAAGCGCAGACTGGCTGCCGCCAAAGGCGGCATGGCTTGTGCCACGACTCGGCCCCAGGGCCAGGAAGCTCCCCACAGAGCGGCCATGCCAATCAGACTTAGGTGTACGGAGTAGTTGGGAGATTTCATTAAAGCCACTATGGAGAAGATTTCAGCAGGGGTACTATTTACTTTTATTGCCTCATAGTCGAATGAGTAAACGCTCATGACCTTCACTCAACTAGAAATCTTTTCCGTGCTGGCCAGGATAGGCAGCTTTTCTCGAGCAGCCAGTGCCTTGGGGATTACGCAAAGTGCGGTCAGTCATGCGCTCAAGCAGCTGGAGGCCGATTTGGGTGTCTGCCTGTTTTCTCGTGGCCCGACCTCAGTAGAGCTGACTGAAGTGGGGGCTAAGTTGCTGCAACGTGCCAACGATATCCTGCAGCAGAAAGAGGCCTTGCATCAGGAGGCCTGCTACGAGCAGGGAATTGCCCGTGGCACCTTGCGTATTGCTTCTTTTGGGGCTTCCTCGTCCTTGCATTTGCTGCCGCATTTATTGGCTTGCTACAGGCAGACGCATCCCGAAGTGGAGGTGCAGATTGATGAGGGTGTTGATAGTGAAGTGGCGCAATGGCTGTTGGAGCGGCGTGTGGAGCTGGGCTTTGTGATCTTGCCGGATGATTGCTTTGACTGCTTGCCCTTGGCCCAGGATGAGCTGGTGGCCGTGCTGCCGGCAGAGCATCATTTGGCCGTTTGCGCCCGTGTTTCTGCCAGTGACTTCCATGACTTGCCGTTTATTCGGACTGCGGCGGGCTCTGGCCCGCATGTAGATCGGTTTCTGGCGGCAGCAGGGGCGGTCCCCAGGACCTTGTTCCGTTTCGAGCAGTTGTCCTCCATGTTGGGCTTTGTCGCGCAAGGAGTGGCTGTGACCATTGCGGGCAGGCTGGCCTTGCCGGAGCCGCCAGAAGGGGTGATTTATCGCAGCCTGGAGCCGTGTAGGCCTCGTGAAATTGCTCTGGCGGCTCTGAATTTCGAGCGGCTTTCTCCTGCTGCTCAGGCGTTTTTGCGGATAGCCCGGAAAATACATCACAAGAGGTGATGCGCTCAGGATGGCTTCGCTTTTTCTTGTTGTGTCAGTGCGGGATAGCTTCTGTGCGCGACCGGTCTGCGCTGGTGTGATGCTCCTGTGTTCTTCTGTTTCGTATGAACAGGGAGGGGGTGTTACGAGTAATCGGAATAGTGTCGCTGGATTGAAGGACCATAGATGCAAAAAGGCCCTGCACTAGTGCAGGGCCTTTTCTCGTCACCGAGACCTGATTCAGGCGATTAGCCCAGACGCTCAAACTGCTGTTTCACCTTGGCCAGTGTCTCACCGAATTGAGCCACGCGCAGGCGCTCCTGTTCAACCACGGCGGCAGGTGCACGTTCTACAAAGCTGGCGTTGCCCAGTTTGGCTTCGGCCTTGTTGATCTCGCCTTGCAGACGTTCGATTTCCTTGGACAGGCGGATGCGCTCCGCTTCCACGTCAATCTCTACGTGCAGCATCAGCTGAGTGGTGTCGACCACTTGTACTGGGGCGCCGGCGTCGGTGGGCAGTTGATCCACGATGTCTACGCTTTCCAGTTTGCACAAGCTGGCCAGATAGGGGCTGTTGGCGCTCAGGATTGCAGCGTCACCTTGGGCAACCAGTGGCACGCGCTGAGCGGGCGAGAGGTTCATCTCCCCGCGCAAGGCGCGAATCGCGTCCACTTGGGCTTTCAGTTCTGCAACCTGTGCCATGGCCTGTTCATCAATGGCGGCCGGATTGGCGATAGGGTAGGGCTGGACCGAAATACTGGTGGTTTCATTGGCAGCACGTTTGCCAGCTACCACCGAGACTTTCTGCCACAGCTCTTCCGTAATGAACGGGATGATGGGGTGTGCCACGCGCAACACCACTTCCAGTACACGGATCAGGGTGCGGCGGGTGCCCAGCTGCTGCTCGGGCGTGCCGTTCTGGATCTGGGTCTTGGCCAGTTCCAGATACCAGTCGCAGTACTCGTCCCAGACAAAGTGGTAGATGGCGTTGGCGACGTTGTCGAAACGGTAGTCGGCAAAACCGCGCTCGGCATCCTGTTCCAGGCCTTGCAGTAGGCTGATGATCCAGCGGTCTGCAAAGCTCAGTTCGGCAGCAGCGTCGGTGTGCAGTTCATGGCCTTCGGTGTTCATCAGCACAAAGCGGGTGGCGTTCCACAGCTTGTTGCAGAAGTTGCGATAGCCTTCACAGCGCTTCATGTCGAAGTTGATGTTGCGACCCAGGGTGGCGTAAGCGGCCATGGTAAAGCGCAGCGCGTCCGTACCGAAGGCGGGGATGCCATCGGGATAGTCCTTCTTGGTGCGCTTGCTAATGCTTTGAGCCTGCTTGGGATTCATCAGGCCAAACGTGCGCTTGTGTATCAGGCTTTCCAGGTCGATGCCGTCGATCAAATCCACCGGGTCAATCGTGTTGCCCTTGGATTTGCTCATCTTCTTGCCTTCCATATCGCACACCAGTCCGTGAACATAGACGGTGTTGAACGGAACGCGGCCGGTCAGGTGCATGCTCATCATGACCATGCGGGCCACCCAGAAGAAAATAATGTCGAAGCCAGTTACCAGCACGCTGGAGGGCAGGTAACGAGCCAGATCCGGGGTTTCTTCAGGCCAGCCCAGATCGGTGAAGGGCACCAGGGCAGAGGAGAACCAGGTGTCCAGTACGTCCTCGTCGCGGCGCAGCGGGCCGGTCACGCCAGCGGCACGGGCTTGTTCCAGAGCGTCTTCTTCGGAGCGGGCGACAAACAGGCTGCCGTCTTCGGCGTACCAGGCGGGAATTTGGTGACCCCACCACAGCTGACGGGAAATACACCAGTCCTGAATATTGTTCAGCCACTGGTTGTAGGTGTTGGACCAGTTGTCGGGGTAGAAGCGCACACGGCCATCGGCCACCACATCCAGGGCAACCTGGGTGATGCTCTTGCCAGGGTGCAGGGAGTCTTCTGGCGCAGGCTTGCTCATGGCGACAAACCACTGGTCGGTCAGCATGGGTTCGATAACCGTATTGGTACGGTCGCCGCGTGGCACCATCAGCTTGTGTGGTTTGACGGCCTTGAGCAGGCCCTGGGCTTCCAGGTCGGTCACGATTTGCTTGCGTGCAGCAAAGCGCTCCAGGCCTTGGTAGGCTTCGGGGGCGGTGTCGGCAATATGGGCATCCAGCGTCAGGATGCTGATCATTTCCAGGCCGTGGCGCTGGCCAACGGCGTAGTCATTGAAGTCGTGGGCAGGAGTAACCTTCACCACGCCGGTACCAAAGGCCGGGTCTACGTAGTCGTCTGCAATGATCGGGATGGAACGGCCAACCAGGGGCAGGGTAACGGTTTGACCGATCAGGCCGATATAGCGCTCGTCTTCAGGGTGCACCATCAGGGCAACGTCGCCCAGCATGGTTTCGGGACGGGTGGTGGCCACCGTCAGGTGGGTCAGACCGCCTTGAGGTGTGGTCAGCGGATAGCTGATTTCCCACAGGTAGCCGTCTTCTTCCTCGCTGACCACTTCCAGATCAGATACGGCGGTGCCCAGCACGGGGTCCCAGTTCACCAGGCGCTTGCCACGGTAAATCAGGCCTTGCTCGTACAGACGGACAAAAGTTTCCAGCACGCCACGGGACAGATTGTCGTCCATGGTGAAGTATTCGCGGCTCCAGTCACAGGACGCGCCCAGGCGACGGAACTGGCCGGTAATGGTATTGCCCGACTTCTCTTTCCACTCCCAGACTTTTTCCAGGAATTTCTCGCGGCCCAGGTCGTGGCGGCTGATGTTCTGGGCATCAAGCTGGCGTTCCACGATGATCTGGGTCGCAATCCCGGCGTGGTCGGTACCGGGAATATAGACCGTGTCGTCGCCTTTCATGCGGTGGTAGCGCGTCAGGCCATCCATGATGGTCTGATTAAAGGCGTGGCCCATGTGCAAAGTCCCGGTGACGTTTGGTGGTGGGGACTGGATCACAAAGGGTTCGGACTGATGATCACCCAAGGGCTGGACATGTTGGCCACCCTTGAAAAGGTCGGCTTGCTCCCAGCGCGCGTACCAGCGCGTTTCGATTTCCTGGGGTTCAAAGCTCTTGGATAATTGCTCGTCGGAGGTCGTAGCGGATGAGTTGGTCATGGTGATGCGGTCTGCCTGCCCCTTATTGCACGTTCAGTGCCAGATAGGGCGGGACTAATCCTGGGTAAAAAACGAATTTAAGATGCACTATTTTAAGATGTGGCCGTGCGTCTTTGGCGTGGTAAAATGCCGGGTTGCCGTAAATCTGATGAAAGTGCTTGTTTTCATTAAAAAATTTAGCGCGAACCGTCGGATCTGCATTTTGCTTTACGCAGCAAAGACTACACTATATTGTTCTTATTTGGATTTTCACATGGCTATTGAACGCACTCTGTCCATTATCAAGCCCGACGCTGTTGCTAAAAACGTGATCGGTCAGATTATTTCCCGCTTTGAAGGCGCTGGCCTGAAAGTGATCGCTGGTCGCCTGGTTCACCTGTCCCGTGGCGAAGCCGAGCGCTTCTACGGCGTGCACGCCGAGCGTCCTTTCTTCAAGGATCTGGTCGACTTCATGGTTTCCGGTCCTGTGTTCGTTCAAGTTCTGGAAGGCGAAGGCGCCATTGCCAAGAACCGCGAACTGATGGGCGCTACCGACCCCAAGAAAGCTGACGCTGGCACCATCCGTGCTGACTTCGCTGAAAGCATCGACGCTAACGCTGTTCACGGTTCCGACGCTCCTGAAACCGCTGCTGTCGAAATCGCTTTCTTCTTCCCAGAGTGCAACGTTTACAGCCGTTAATTCGTTAAACCGCGCAGTATTGGCGGCACTCTGAGCAAGACTTGCCCGGCACACCGGAATGGGTGTGCCGGGCAAATCCGCAAAAAGAGGCTTTTTTGCCCTCCTGCAAGAAAGTAATAGCCAGACCGCGTGAAGGTATTATTTTTTTATGTCATCGCTCGAACCTACTAACCTTCTGGGCCTGGGCCCGGAGCAACTTGTTGAACTGGTCGCCCAATGGGGTGGCAAGCCTTTCCGCGCGCGCCAATTGCAGCGCTGGATACACCAGCGTCAACAAGACGATTTTGGGCAGATGACGGATCTGGCGCGCGAGTTCCGCGAGCAGCTGACCGCTAATTGCGTTGTCACCGCGCCCAGCATGTCGCACGAACATATTTCTACCGACGGCACTCGTAAATGGCTGTTTGATGTAGGCAGCAATAACGCCGTCGAAGCGGTTTTCATTCCCGAGGACGACCGGGGCACCCTGTGTATTTCCAGCCAGGCTGGCTGCACGGTGGCCTGTCCATTCTGTTCCACGGGCTATCAAGGCTTCAACCGCAACCTGACGACCGCTGAAATCATTGGTCAGTTGTGGTTTGCTCGCCGTGCTTTGCTGAATGCGCCGGAAACCGCCCGTATTGGCGATGCCGAGCAAACCAGCACACGTGTTATCAGCAATGTGGTCATGATGGGCATGGGCGAACCCTTGCTCAATTACGATCAGGTGCTCGGTGCCTTGCGCCTGATGCTCGATGACAATGCCTACGGTCTGTCGCGCCGCCGCGTGACGGTCTCCACCTCCGGGGTGGTGCCCATGATGGATCGTCTGGCCAAAGATTGCCCGGTCGCACTGGCCGTATCGCTGCACGCGCCCAATGATGCGTTGCGTGATCGTCTGGTGCCCCTGAACAAGAAGTACCCGCTGGCCGAGCTTCTGGATGCCTGTAATCGCTATCTGGAGCACGCGCCGCGTGACTTCATCACGTTTGAATACATCATGCTGGACGGCATCAACGATACCGACCAGCATGCGCAGGAACTGTTGGACATCGCACGCATTGTGCGCTGTAAATTTAATTTGATTCCTTTCAATCCTTTTCCGCAGTCCGGTCTGAAACGCTCTTCAGCTGCACGGGTCAAACAGTTTGCCCAACGGCTGATGGATGGTGGGGTGGTAACCACAGTGCGCAAGACGCGCGGCGATGATATTGCTGCCGCTTGTGGACAGTTGGCGGGCGATATTCGTGATCGCACCCGTATCGAACAACGTTTGCCTGATCGTGCTGTCATTCAAATCAAACAGGAACGTGCATGAGCGAGACTCTGGTCCCCTCCAACCAATCGGCTCCGGAAACGGACTCAGGTGTAGGCCCGACATTGCGTGAACTGCGCCTGGCGCGATCCTGTACGCTGAACGAAGCCTCCACTCGCCTGAAGTTTTCGGTTCGCCAGCTAGAGGCCCTGGAGGCCCAGGAGTGGGACCAGTTGCCCGGTGGGCAGCCGTTGCGGGGCATGGTGCGCAATTACGCGCGCTTTCTGGAGGCCGACGTATCGGCTGTGCTGGTCATGCTGGAAGCTCAGGTCAGCGATACCGCTGCGCCCAAGCCCGTGCCGCGCAATCATTCGGGTGCGGGCTTGTCCAGTGCGGACTTGAGCCTGTATTCGGACTCGCGCGGTGGGTTTGGCTGGATCTGGATTCTTATCATTATTGTTTTGCTGTTGGTCGCTGGTTTTTACGCCATTGATCGGGGCTGGGTTCCCGAAGAGTGGCTGGTGTTCGATTGGCTCAAGGACTTGAAGAAATGACGCAGGGTCCCGAAACTCCCTCTGCTTGCCAACCTCTGCCGGTGGGCGCCCAACCCAAGCGGGTGACGCGTACGGTTGATGTGCGCTGGGGTGATCATGTTGTGAAACTGGGGGGCTCGGCGCCGGTCGTGGTGCAGTCCATGACCAATACGGATACGGTCGATGCCATTGCAACGGCTATCCAGGTCAAGGAACTGGCGCGTGCCGGTTCTGAAATGGTGCGTATTACGGTCAATACCCCCGAAGCGGCCCGTGAAGTGCCTGCCATTCGCGAGCAGCTGGACCGCATGGGCGTAAATGTCCCCTTGGTGGGGGACTTCCATTACAACGGCCATAAATTGCTGGCAGATTACCCCGAGTGTGCTCAGGCCCTGTCCAAGTACCGGATCAATCCGGGCAATATGGGCGGTGGCAAGCGCCGGGACGATAACTTCGCCAAGATGATCGAAATCGCTTGCCGTTACGACAAGGCTGTGCGAATTGGCGTGAACTGGGGCAGCCTGGATCACGAACTGATGGCCCGCATGATGGATGAAAATAACGAGCGTGCTCATCCCTGGACGGCTCAGGCGGTGATGCGCGATGCTCTGGTTATCTCTGCCATCAGCAACGCCCAGCGTGCCGAGGAACTGGGGCTGTCGGGCAACCGTATTGTTCTGTCCTGCAAGGTCAGCCATGTGCAGGACCTGATCACGGTCTACCAGGATTTGTCGGCTCGTTGTGACTACGCCTTGCACCTGGGTCTGACCGAAGCGGGGATGGGCAGCAAGGGGATTGTGGCTTCCACCGCCGCCTTGGCTGTCTTGTTGCAGCAAGGCATTGGTGACACCATTCGTATTTCCCTGACTCCTGAACCCGGTGGCGATCGTGCTCGTGAAGTGGTGGTGGCTCAGGAAATCTTGCAGACCATGGGTTTGCGTGCTTTCACCCCTATGGTGGTGGCGTGTCCGGGTTGTGGTCGCACCAGCAGTACGGTGTTCCAGGAGCTGGCCAACGATATTCAAAGCTATTTGCGTGACCAGATGCCCGTCTGGAAGGATCTGTATCCCGGCGTGGAAACCATGAACGTCGCGGTGATGGGCTGTGTGGTCAATGGTCCGGGGGAAAGCCGCCACGCCGATATTGGCATCAGCTTACCGGGAACCGGGGAAGTTCCTTCGGCACCCGTCTATGTGGATGGCGAGCGGGTGGTGACCCTGAAGGGTGATACTATCGCTCAGGAATTTCAGACCATTGTCCAGAATTACGTTGAGCGCCGCTACGGCAAAACATCAACGGTTTGATCAACACGCTTGTCAGTCTATGGCGAGCAAACCATTAGAATTATGACGCAGCAGTTTCAAAAGCTCCGCGCCCTGACGGGCATGAAAGACACCTTACCGGGTGAAAGCGCACAGTGGGAAGCCCTGGAGGCCCTGGTGCGGGAATGGTTGGCCAGCTATGGCTATCGCAATATGCGTACCCCCGTGCTGGAACATACCCAGTTGTTTGCTCGTGGTATTGGCGAAGTCACCGACATTGTCGAAAAGGAAATGTATTCCTTTACCGATTCGCTCAACGGCGACAAGCTCACCATGCGTCCCGAATTTACGGCGGGCATGGTGCGCGCCACTATCGAACATAATCTCTTGTACGATCGCCCTCATCG
Source organism: Alcaligenes sp. Me129 (assembly GCF_050487245.1). NCBI lineage: Bacteria > Pseudomonadati > Pseudomonadota > Betaproteobacteria > Burkholderiales > Alcaligenaceae > Alcaligenes > Alcaligenes sp. Me129. The sequence continues at coordinate 77,274 of NZ_JBKQGX010000014.1, read as the reverse complement.
CGTTTATGCGATGGGACCGGTGTTCCGTCACGAGCGCCCGCAGCGTGGCCGCTACCGTCAGTTCCACCAGATCGACGTGGAAGCGTTGGGTCTGCCAGGGCCAGACGTTGATGCCGAGCTGATCGTCATGCTGGCCCGTTTGTGGAAGAAGCTGGGTCTGACGGACATCCGTCTGGAACTGAACTCCCTGGGTCAGGCTGAAGAGCGTGCCGCCCACCGTGCGGCCTTGATCGAGCACCTGGAAGCGCACAAGGATGTGCTGGACGAAGAAGCCCAGCGTCGCATGTATACCAACCCCTTGCGCGTGCTGGATACCAAAAATCCGGCCATGCAGGAAATGGCCAATGCGGCCCCACGTTTGTTCGACTTCCTGGGTGAAGAGTCTCGTGCTCACTTCCAGGGCGTCTGCGATCGTCTGGATGATGCCGGTATTGCCTACACATTGAACCCGCGCTTGGTGCGTGGTCTGGATTATTACAATCTGACCGTGTTCGAGTGGGTAACGGATCGCCTGGGTGCTCAAGGGACGGTGTGCGGCGGTGGCCGTTACGACGGCCTGATCGAATTGATGGGTGGCAAGCCTTCGCCCGCCGTGGGTTTTGCTATTGGTGTGGAGCGCTTGCTGGACCTGTGCTCGCAAGATGGCGAGCAGCCAGCCATTCCCGAATGTCAGGTGTATATGGTTCACCAGGGTGAGGCAGCCCAGCGCAAGGCCTCGCTGTTGGCCGAGCAATTGCGGGATGCCGGTTTGCAGGTGATAGTCCATGCAGGCTCCAGCGGCTTCAAGTCCCAGTTCAAACGGGCTGATGCCAGTGGTGCGCAGGCCGCCGTTATTTTGGGTGACGACGAACTCCAAAAAGAACAGGCCAGTGTGAAATGGTTGCGTGCTGCGGATGGCGCCGAGCAGCAACAGTCTGTTGAATTTTCTGAACTCGCCAGTGTTTTGTCAGCAAGGATTTGAGCATGGCCTACGATCTTGAAGAACAGGAAAAACTAGATGCCATGCGAGCATGGTGGGACCGCTGGGGCACCTTGTGCATCGTGCTGGCTTTTGCTGCCTTGGCGGCGGTAGCCGGCTGGCGCGGTTGGCAGTGGTACCAGGGGCATCAGGCCGGTCAGGCCATGGGTTACTTTGAGGCGCTGGAAAGTGCGGCTGCCCAGACCGGCGAAGAGGCCGATGCCCGCGTGCTGGCTGCCAGCACGACCTTGCGTAACGATTTCCCCAAGTCCGGCTACACCTCCCGTGGTGTCTTGCTGGCTGCCCAGGCTTTGCAGCAACGCGGCAATCTGACGCCTGCTCGTGAGCAACTGGAGTGGATGGTTAAAACCAACCACGACCCGGCGCTGACTCCGCTGGCGCGTTTGCGTCTGGCTGGTATCTTGCTGGAACAGAAGAATTACGATGATGCCCTGGCTCAGCTGACAAATCCTCCTGCCAGCTTTGCCGGTCTGTTTGCGGATCGCAAAGGCGATATTCTGGCCGCCCAAGGGCAGAACGATGCAGCACGCGAAGCCTGGACGCAGGCCGTGGAGTTGCTCAAGCAAGACCCTATTTCGCAGTTGGTACAGATCAAACTTGATGCCCTGGCAGGAGCTTAATTCATGTCTCTTCCTACTATTCGCAAATCGCCATCCTCTGCCATGCGTGTCCTGCGCTTGAGCGCTCTGGCCCTGAGCCTGACCGCTTTGGCCGGTTGCTCCATGTTCTCCAGCAAGGATCCTCGTTTCGAGCCTACGCCCCTGACGGAATACACCCCTGGTGTGGCCGCCAAGATCAGCTGGAGCACCTCGATTGGTAGCGGCGCAGACTCCGGCTTTGCACCGCAAGTCAGTGGCTCCTCGGTCTACGCCGCGACGGTCTCGGGTCAGGTCAGCAAGGTGGATCTGGATACGGGTCGCGTGCAGTGGTCGGCCAATGCCGGCAAGAAGTTGACCGCCGGTGCCGGTTCGGACGGTGTGGTGACTGCGGTCGCTTCGGTGGACGGGAACGTCATTGCGTTTGACGACTCGGGCAAGGAGTTGTGGCGCAGTCGTAGCAGCAGCGCTGTGAATGTGCCGCCTGCTGTGGGTGCCGGTGTGGTTGTGGTGCGTACCAGCGACTACCGCTTGCAGGCATTTGATGCCAGCACAGGCGATCTGCGCTGGAGCCTGCAGCGTCCTGGCCCCGCCTTGTCGCTGAAAACCAGCATGCAAATGCGCATTATTGATGGTTTGTTGTTGGCAGGAATGCCCAACGGCCGTTTGATGGCCATTGACGCGGCTCAAGGTCATCTGGTGTGGGAAGGCAGTATTTCTGTCTCCCGTGGCGCGACGGACCTGGAGCGCATTAATGACGTCGTGGGTGCTCCCCAGGTCGTCGATCCCCTGCTGTGCGGTGCAACCTACCAAGGTCGTGTTGCCTGCTTTGACGTCTCCCAAGGTGGACGACTGGTGTGGGATAGGGAATTTTCGGCCGGTACCGGTATCGCAGCGGACAACCATATGTTGTATGCCGCCAATAGCCGCGACCAGATTGAAGCGTTTGCCATGACAGACGGGCAAACCATCTGGACGCAGAATGCTTTGCGTAACCGTGGTCTGGCTCCTTTGGCCGTCATGCCCCAGGCGCTCGCCGCCGGTGACATGGAAGGCTATGTTCACTTTCTATCGCGACTGGACGGCACCTTGTTGGGTCGGGTCAGTGTCGGCGGTGGTGCCATTGTGTCGCCTTTGATCGGAACCCCGCGTGGGGTCCTGGTTCAGACCGGCAATGGTAATTTGGTCTTGGTTGGAATCAATTGAAAAGCGTTTCTTTTAAGCCCGTAGTGGCTTTGGTCGGTCGGGCCAACGTCGGCAAGTCCACTTTGTTCAACCGCCTGACGCGCTCGCGCGCGGCGCTGGTGGCGAACTTCCCAGGCCTGACCCGCGACCGTCATTATGGCGAAGGCCGGGTTGGCAGCCGCCCCTATATCGTGGTCGATACGGGTGGTTTTGAGCCTGTGGCCAAAACTGGCATGTTGCTGGAGATGGCTCGTCAGACCCAGCAGGCGATTGCCGAAGCTGACGTGGTCGTCTTTCTGGTCGATGCCCGTGAGGGCGTCAATGCACTGGATCTGGAAATTGCGCAGTTGCTGCGCAAGCTGGGTCAGAAAGTGCTGCTGGCCGTCAACAAGGCCGAAGGCATGCGTTACGAGGCCGGTGGCGTGGAATTCCACGAACTGGGCCTGGGTCAGCCTTACCTGATCTCCGCTTCCCACGGCGATGGCGTGGAAGAGCTGATCAACCTGGCACTGGAGCAAGTGCCCAATCCTGAGCCTGAAGAGGATGGCCAGGATGACGATGAATTTCAGCACCGTATCAAGCTGGCGATTGTGGGCCGCCCCAATGTGGGTAAATCCACCTTGATCAATACCCTGGTGGGTGAGGATCGCGTGATTGCGTTTGACCAGCCCGGTACGACGCGTGATGCCATTGAGATCGAGTTCGAGCGCAACGGGGTAGAATACACCCTGATCGACACGGCCGGTTTGCGCAAGCGCGGCAAGGTATTTGAAGCGGTTGAAAAGTTCTCCGTTATCAAGACCTTGCAGGCGATTGAAGCGTGTAACGTGGTCTTGCTGATGATTGACGCTCACACCGAAATTTCCGACCAGGACGCCAGCATTGCGGGCTTCGTGGTGGAAACCGGTCGTGCACTGGTGGTGGGCATCAACAAGTGGGATGGCCTGGACGAGTACCAGCGCGAGTGGATCAAGCGCGAGTTCGATCGCAAATTGCGCTTCCTGAACTTTGCCAAGATGCACACCTTGTCGGCGCTGAAAGGGCAGGGGATCAATCCCTTGCTCAAGTCGGTCAATGCCGCTCATGCTGCTGCCTTCTCCAAGCTGTCCACGCCCAAGCTCACTCGCGTCATGCAAGAAGCGGTGGAACAGCAACAGCCACCGCGCAAGGGCATTTTCCGTCCCAAGTTGCGGTATGCTCACCAAGGTGGCATGAACCCGCCGATCGTGGTGATTCACGGCAACGCCCTGGATGCCATTTCGGACAGTTACCGCCGTTATCTGGAGACGCGTTTTCGCGAGGCCTTCAAGCTGGAAGGCACGCCTTTGCGCATCGAATTCAAATCATCTAAAAACCCTTATCTGAAGGACGCGTAATGAGCCGTTTGTGGAGTGATCATGTAGCGGGGCTTTCACCCTATGTACCGGGTGAGCAGGTCAAGCTGGATAACCTCTTGAAGCTGAACACAAACGAACATCCTTTCGGTCCGTCGCCTAAAGCGCTGGAAGCGATCCGCCAGGCGGCGACCGATGATTTGCGTCTTTACCCTTCCTATAGCGCGCAGGAACTGCGTGATGCTGTGGCGCACAACCACGGCGTGAAAGCCAATAATGTCTTTTTGGGCAATGGCTCGGACGAAGTGCTGGCCCATGTGTTCAGCGCCTTGTTCCTGCGTGGTGTGCGTCCGGTCCTGCTGCCGGATATCACGTACAGCTTCTACACCACTTACTGTTCGTACTTCGGTGTGCCTGCTGATATCGTGCCGCTGCGCGAGGACTTCACGTTGAATGTGCAGGACTATGTGCGCAAGCGCAGTTTGCCACCTGCCGGCATCATTTTTGCCAACCCCAATGCGCCTACCGGTATTCCGCTGTCTTTGGAAGATATCGAAACCATTCTGGCTGCCAACCCGGACACCACGGTTGTCGTGGACGAGGCTTACGTGGATTTCGGCGGCACGTCCTCGGTCAGCCTGCTGGAAAAGTATGACAACCTGGTTGTCATCCAAACCATGTCCAAGTCGCGTGCCCTGGCAGGCCTGCGTGTGGGTTATGCCCTGGCCAGCGCTGACATCATCCAGGCGCTGGAGCGTGTGAAAGACAGTTTCAACTCCTACCCCATGGACACGATCGCCCAGGTGGGGGCCGTGGCTTCCTTGAAGGATACGGAGTATTTTGCCCGACAATGCCAGGCTGTGATTGATGCACGCGAGCAGTTGCGCGCTGATCTGGAGCAGCTGGGTTTCGAGATTTTGCCCTCGAAAGCGAACTTTTTGATGGCAACTCACCCTAAGCATTCGGCAGCTGGTATTCAGCAGGCCTTGCGTGAACAGGGGATTTTGGTTCGCCACTTCCGCCAGCCACGCATTGAGCAGTATTTACGTATTACGGTAGGATCGCCCGAGCAATGTGCCCGACTGTGCAACAGTTTGCGGCAGATTTTAGGGCAAGGCGCCTGATATACACCTATTAGATAAAAATCTCCAGTTTGGAACGTGCGAATTCAGGGAAAACCCGGTAAAGTAGTGGGATTCGCTTCCATTTCTGGAAAAACAACATAACCGGAGCCTCACCAATGAGCAATAAAGGGCAAATTCTACAAGACCCGTTTTTGAACGCGCTGCGCAAGGAGCATATCCCTGTGTCGATCTACCTGGTCAACGGCATCAAGCTGCAAGGTCAGATCGAGTCCTTCGATCAGTATGTCGTACTGCTGCGCAATACAGTCACTCAAATGGTGTATAAGCACGCGATCTCTACCGTCGTTCCTGCACGCCCCGTTACTTTGGCTGCGGATGAGCAGGCTGAATAAATCCTCACCCAGTTCTTTGTACTCTGAAAGACCCGTCTCGCGGTGCCCGCGGGCGGGTCTTTGTTTCTGGAGCAAGCGTTGAAGGCACTGGTAATTAGTGTGGATATGGGCGAGCTGGACTACAAGGCCCATGCTGAAGAATTCGTCATGCTGGCTGAAGGGGCGGGCGCCCAGATTATGGAACTGATGGTCGTGCGTCGGTCCCGTCCAGATTCTGCCTACTACATCGGTACGGGCAAGCTGGAAGAGGCCGTCGCCCTGGCCAAGGCAACTGGCGCCGAAGTCGTGCTGTTTGATCATGCCTTGAGCCCGGCCCAGCAGCGTAATCTGGAGCGCAAGCTGGAGCTGCGTGTGGTTGACCGAGTTGCCCTGATTCTGGATATTTTTGCCCTGCGTGCGCAAAGTCACGAAGGTAAATTGCAGGTGGAACTGGCCCAGCTGCAGCACCTGACTTCCCGATTGACCCGGATGTGGACGCACTTGGAACGCCAAAAGGGTGGTATCGGTATGCGCGGTCCAGGTGAATCGCAGCTGGAAATGGACCGCCGGATGATTGGCGACAAAGTCCGTACCTTGCGTGAGCGTCTGGCCAAGGTGCAACGCCAGCGCAGCACCCAACGCCGTGCTCGTTCTCGTAGCGGCACCTTGTCGGTGTCTCTGGTGGGCTACACCAACACGGGAAAATCCACGCTATTTAACGCCTTGACCCGAGCGGACGCCTACGCAGCTGACCAGTTATTTGCTACCTTGGATACCACCACGCGTCGTATCTGGATTGAAGGGGCAGGGCAGGTCGTAATTTCGGATACGGTGGGCTTCATTCGTGAATTGCCACCGACCTTGATTGCCGCTTTCCGGGCCACTTTGGAAGAGACCGTCCATGCAGACGTATTGCTGCATGTGGTCGATGCGGCCAACCCTCAACGCGATGAACAAATCGCTGAAGTTCATAAGGTTCTGGAGGACATCGGGGCCCATGAAATACCTCGCATTCTGGTCTATAACAAAATTGACCAAGCCGGCTATGAGCCACGGGTAGAGCGGGATGAACATGGTACTATTGCCCGAGTCTTTGTTAGCGCTTTAGAGCGCATCGGATTGGATGGCTTGCGTACAGCAATCGTCGAATCAGGTCATTTCGCGGAAAACAATGCGTCTGAACAATAAAATATTCAATCTCAATGATCCCGGTTGGGGACGAGACAGTGGCAAAAACGGTTCCGAGCCACCTCGCCGCCCCGAGAAACAAGATGGCCCGCCTGACCTCGACGAGGTATGGCGTGACTTCAACAGTCGCTTGGGATCTTTATTCGGCAAAAAGGGACGTCGCTCCCCTCCCGGTGGCATGCCTCCGGGTAGCGGTAATGGCCCATCCATCCCCAAAGGCTCGCCCAAGCTGCTGATCATCGGCGGTGTGGTCGCGGTCGGTCTGTGGATGGCCAGTGGCTTTACCATCGTGCAGGAAGGTCAGGTTGCCGTGGTGACTCGTTTTGGCGAGTACACGAAAACTCTGAATCCCGGTTTGCAGTGGCGTTGGCCCGCTCCCATCGAAGATCACCAGACTGTGAATATTTCGCAGTTGCGTACCTTTGAAGTGGGCTACCGCGGCAGTGCACGCAATAAAGTTCTACCTGAATCGTTGATGCTGACAACTGACGAGAATATCGTCGACATGCAGTATGTGGTTCAGTACCGTTTGCTGCCTACAGGCGCACCGGATTACCTGTTCAACACCAATAATCCGGACGAGTCGGTACGTCAGGCGGCTGAAACCGCCATGCGTGAAGTCGTGGGCAAGCAGCCCATGGACTCCGTGCTGTACTCCGGCCGTACCCAGATTGCATCGGACGTGCAGCAGCTGGCCCAGTCCATTCTGGACCGCTACCGTACCGGCATTCAGATCAGCACCGTAGCTATCCAGAACGTGCAGCCGCCCGAGCAGGTTCAGGCCGCCTTTGACGATGCCGTCAAGGCCGGTCAGGACCGCGAGCGTCAGATCAACGAAGGTCAGGCCTACGCCAACAAGGTGTTGCCCGAAGCCGCTGGTCAAGTGGCTCGCATGATGCAGGAGTCTGAGGGTTACAAGGCTCGTGTGATCGGTGATGCCAAGGGTGATACCGCCCGTTTTGGTAGCGTCGAGGCCGAGTACGTGAAGGCTCCGGGTGTAACGCGGGATCGTCTGTACCTGTCCACAATTCAGGAAATCCTGGAGAGCACCAGCAAGGTACTGGTTGATACCCGTAGTGATAACAACATGATCTATCTGCCTTTGGACAAGATCGTGCGTCAGGTGGGTAGCCGTACGGATATGGAGCCGTCCGCTCCTGTCGCTTCGGCCGCTTCGCAAGGACAGGTCAGCCGTCCAGTTCCCGCTGCGGCACCCAAAGCGCCTGCGCCAGCCAATCCAGCCGGTCTGGATACCTCGCTGGGCTCTTTGGTCAGTCCTTATTCCCCATACGCACGCTAGGAGAGCTTGATGCAACGTTTATTTCCTGCTCTGGTGGCCCTGGCGGTAATTGTCGGTCTGCTGCTGTCTTCCGTTTTCATCGTGCGTGAGCGCGATGCGGCTCTGGTTTTTGCCCTGGGTGAGGTGCGCGGCACCATCACGACTCCCGGTCTGTATTTCAAGTTGCCGCCACCGTTTGAAAACGTGGTGTTTCTGGACAAGCGTCTGCAGACGATTGAAACCAAGGACCCCGAGCGTATTCAGACGGCTGAAAAGAAGAACCTGCTGATCGACTCCTACGTCAAATGGCGTATTTCCGATCCACGCCTGTTTTACGTGACATTTGGTGCGACGGATCGTGGTGCTGTCGAGCGTTTGCAGGCCCAGATTCGTGATGCCCTGAACGCCTCGGTGAACGTACGTACGGTGAAAGAAGTGGTTTCCACCGAGCGTGATGCCATCATGCGTGAAGTGCTGACGGCCGTTGAGGCCCGTGCCCGTCCTTTGGGTGTGGAAGTGATTGACGTGCGTTTGCGTCGTATTGACTTCGCTCCCGAGATTTCGGAATCGGTGTACCGTCGTATGGAAGCCGAACGTACACAAGAAGCCAACCGTTTGCGTGCAACCGGTGCTGCTGAAAGTGAGCGTATCCGTGCCGAAGCCGAACGTCAGCGTGAAGAGTTGCTGGCCGACGCGTATGCCCAAGCTCAGGCCATCCGTGGTCAGGGTGATGGTGAAGCCGCTGCCATTTACTCCGATAGTTATGGCAAGAACCCTGAGTTCTATCGTTTCTACCGCAGCCTGGAAGCCTACCGCAGTGCTTTCAGCAAACAGACCGACACACTGGTCATCAGCCCTGACTCTGATTTCTTCAAGTATTGGGGCAAGCAAGGATCACCCGCAGCACCTGCGAACTGATCCCCGCTAGAGAACTTAGGGCCGCTGGGTGTTCCACCCGCGGCCCTGATCGTTTATACTAGCGTGTAAGTTACTAACACCACTTCGCATGCGACTTGGGCGGCTTACAGGCCCCAAGTCGCTTTTTGTTTGGCTGGAACTTTCGTTTATAAGTAGTCCGAGGCACGAGTATGTCCAATTGGTTGTTGCCAGAGAGCCTGGCTGATATCTTGCCTGCAGAGGCGCGCCGCATCGAAGAACTGCGCCGCGATTTGCTAGACTTGTATCGTACTTACGGGTTCGAACTGGTAGCTCCACCTTTGGTGGAGTATCTGGAATCCCTGCAAGCGGTTTCTGGCACAGATCTGAATCTGCGTACCAGCAAAGTCGTCGATCAAATCTCGGGTCGTACCATGGGCGTACGCGCCGACATGACCCCCCAGGTGGCACGTATCGACGCTCACTTGCTTAACCGCGAAGGCGTCACTCGGCTTTGCTACTGTGGTTCGGTCTTGCATGCCCGTCCGGCTGGTTTGTTGTCGGATCGTGAATTGCTGCAGATTGGCGCGGAAATTTTCGGTCATGCCGGTATTGAGTCCGATCTGGAAGTGGTGCAACTGGCGCTGGAAAGCGTGGGTCGGGCAGGGGTGCATCATCCTCGCCTCGACTTGAACTACCCCGATCTGGGGCGCTTCCTGATCGAGCGCGATCCTATTTTGAAAACCCGCGTGGCAGAAGTGTGTGAGCTTCTGAACGCCAAAGATGTGTCGGGCCTGCGCGCCCTGGGTCGTGAGTCGGGCTGTCTGCCTGAAACCACCCGCTATCTGCTGGCTTTGACCTCGCTGTATGGCGATGGCAGCGTACTGGAGCGTGCCCGCAGTGTTCTGCCGGACGAACCGGAAGTGCGCGAAGCTCTGGGTAGCCTGCGCAGCTTCATTGATGCCTTGCCTGGCCACGAAATTACGGTGGACCTGGCCGACATCGGCAGCGGTTATGCCTACCATTCGGGCCTGATCTTTTCGGTTTACGCCGAAGGCTGGCACGATGCCTTGGTCAAGGGCGGACGCTTTGACGGTATTGGCCGCATGTATGGTCGTGCTCGTCCTGCAACCGGCTTCAGCCTGGATTTGCGCAAGCTCTCGGCTGGCTTGGCACCGGCTCAGGCAGCCCGTGCAGTACGTGCTCCCTGGGGCAGTGATGCGGCCCTGACGGCAGCGGTCAAGCAGCTGCGTCAAAACGGTGAAATTGTGATTCAGATGCTGCCCGGTCAGGAGCTGAATCTGGATGAATTCGTGATCGATCGCGAGCTGGTCTCGTTGGACGGTCAGTGGCAAGTTAGGGCGCTGTAAGCCAGGCGGCTTGTAGCGTTGGTGATTGTTATTGGTCCGGCACCGTGCCGGCCTCCTTTATTCTGATACTAGACATGAGCAAAAACCTTGTGGTGATTGGCACCCAGTGGGGTGACGAAGGCAAAGGCAAGATCGTCGACTGGCTGGCCGAGTCCGCGCATGGCGTGGTTCGTTTCCAGGGTGGGCATAACGCTGGCCATACATTGTGGATTAATGGCAAGAAGACCATTCTGCGCTTGATTCCGTCGGGCATCATGCACGAGCACGTCACTTGCTACATTGGCAATGGCGTGGTGCTGTCGCCTGAGGCCCTCTTGACTGAAATCGCCGAGCTGGAAGCTGCCGGTCTGGACGTGCGTTCGCGCCTGCAGATCTCGCCCGCTTGCCCGCTGATTTTGCCCTACCACATCGCCGTGGACCAGGCTCGTGAAAAGCGTAAAGGCGACGGCAAGATCGGTACGACCGGTCGCGGTATCGGCCCTGCTTACGAAGACAAGGTGGCACGCCGTGCCCTGCGTGTTCAGGACCTGTACGATCCCGAAATCTTTGACGAAAAATTGTCCGAAGCGCTGGATTACCACAACTTCGTGCTGACCCAGTACTTGGGCGCTGAAGCTGTTTCCGCTGAACAGGTTCGCGACCTGGCCATGAAGCACGCAGAACAGCTGGCTCCTATGGTCGCTGATGTATCCAACAACCTGTACCAGGCCAAGAAAGCAGGGCAGAAACTCCTGTTTGAAGGTGCCCAGGGTGCATTGTTGGATATTGACCACGGTACATACCCCTTCGTGACCAGCAGCAACTGCTTGTCCGGTGCCGCTTCCGCAGGTTCGGGTGTGGGTCCTCAGGAATTGAGCTACGTGCTCGGTATCGCCAAGTCCTACACCACTCGCGTGGGTTCGGGTCCATTCCCGACCGAGTTGCTGGATGACACCGGCATGCGTCTGGCTACGGTTGGCAAGGAATTCGGTTCCGTTACCGGTCGTCCACGTCGTTGCGGCTGGTTTGATGCGGCGGCCATGAAGCGTTCGGTCATGATTAACGGTATTTCCGGACTGTGCATTACCAAGCTGGACGTGCTGGACGGCGTTGAGCAGATCAAGATTGGTGTGGGTTACCGCTACAAGGGCGAGTTCCTGGACGTCCTGCCCTACGGCGCACACGCGGTTGCCGAAGCCGAGCCTGTCCTGGAAGAAATGCCCGGCTGGACCGAGTCCACTGTGGGCGTAACCGACTACGACAAGTTGCCTATCAACGCTCGTCGTTACCTGGAACGCATTGCTGAACTGTGCGATGTACCTATCGACATGGTTTCCACAGGGCCAGATCGCAACGAAACCATCGTATTGCGCGATCCGTTTACCAAATAAGCGATTTATCGCGGTATAATGCCTTGCACCGTTGTACGGTGCGTACAGAGCGGCCTGAAGGGCCGCTTTGTCGTTCTGGACGCTGCGTTGGCCTACCAGACTCTTGTTTTGCAGGTACCAAAGCGCAGCTAGTGCATTTATATCTGGAATACATATGAGTCTGCCCCCAAATAGCGATACTGATGAATGGGTTTCCTGGGAACAATACAATCGCCTGATTGAACAATTGGCCCTGAGTATTCACGAATCAGGCTGGAAATTCGACAAAATTGTTTGCCTGGCCCGAGGCGGCATGAGAGTGGGAGACGTTATTTCGCGCATCTATGATGTACCCCTGGGTATTTTGGCCACCAGCAGCTATCGCGAAGCCGCCGGTACCGAACAGGGTGATCTGGATATTGCGCAATACATCACCATTACCCGTGGCACCCTGGATGGCAATGTGCTGCTGGTCGATGATATGGTCGATACGGGCAAGACTTTTATGCGTGTACGTGATCACCTGCGTGCACAGTTTCCCGCGATCACCGAGCTGAAAACCGCCGTTTTGTGGTGGAAAGGCCACGCCCAGGTCGACCCGGACTACTACGTGTCCAAGTTGCCCACAAATCCCTGGATTCATCAGCCTTTTGAGGACTACGATAGCATTCGCCCTCATCAGCTGGACGCCTGGATCCGTAAGGGTACCGGCCAGGCTTGATCGCTGGCATTCAGATAATTGGTGGATAGCCTAATTGCGCCTTGTTTGGTGTATGCCAGCAATCGTGCTACCATATTGGGCTATCTGTTACGCTAACTCTTTTTACAAAGGTCAGGGATTACATGTCCATTGTTCGCCTGAAAGAAAACGAACCCTTTGAAGTTGCTCTGCGCCGCTTCAAACGCACTATTGAAAAAACCGGTCTGTTGACCGAGCTGCGTTCGCGCGAATTCTACGAAAAGCCAACGGCTGAGCGCAAGCGCAAGCACGCTGCCGCCGTGAAGCGTCACTACAAACGCATCCGCAGCCAGCAACTGCCTCCACGCTTGTATTGATCCCTGAATCTTTTGTTCAGGAACTGCTCGCCCGTGTCGATGTCGTAGATGTCGTCGGGCGGTACGTGCAGTTGCGTAAAGGCGGGGCCAACTTGCTTGGCCTGTGCCCTTTTCACAACGAAAAATCCCCTTCATTTACAGTCAGTCCCACCAAGCAGTTTTACCATTGCTTCGGTTGTGGCGCTCACGGATCGGCTATCTCGTTCCTGATGGAACACACAGGGGCTTCATTCCCCGAGGCGGTACGCAGCTTAGCTGGTTCCGTCGGAATGACTGTGCCCGAAGCAGATCGCACCCCACGCCAACGTGCTGCCGATGCGCGTCGTAAAGACGAGTTGTCGCGTCAGCATCATATTCTTGAAACGGCACAGGGGCACTACCTACGTCAGCTAAAACAGTCACCCATTGCTATCGACTATCTAAAACGTCGTGGCCTGGATGGGGAGACGGCTGCCCGTTTCGGGTTGGGCTGGACAGGTACGGAGCGACGCGGCTTATCGGCTGTATTTCCGCAGTACGAAGACAAGCAGCTGGTTGAGTCCGGCTTGGTGATCGAGTCCGAAGATGGTCGTCGCTACGACCGTTTCCGTTCACGCATCATGTTTCCGATCCGCAGTACCAAGGGCCATATCATTGGCTTTGGTGGCCGTCTGATCGAAAAAGGTGAACCCAAGTACCTGAATTCGCCGGAAACCACGCTGTTTTCCAAAGGACACGAGCTATACGGCTTGTGGGAAGGACGTCAGGGCATACGCAAAGAAGGCTTTGTCCTGATTGTTGAAGGTTATATGGACGTGGTGGCGCTGTCGCAACATGGCTTGCACAATGCCGTAGCGACCTTGGGCACCGCGACAACCGAATACCACATCACCAAATTGATGCGCGCCAGCGACAGGCTGGTGTTTTGCTTTGATGGTGACGGGGCAGGGCGCAAGGCCGCCTGGCGTGCTTTGAATACCTGCTTGCCACTGGTGCGTGACGATGTGTCCATCCGCTTCATGTTCCTGGCGGATAACCACGACCCCGATTCTTTTGTTCGTGAGCACGGCGCTGCCGCGTTTCGCGAGCAGGCCCAGGAAGCAGCAGCTTTGTCGCGCTTCTTCCTGGACGAGCTGGCCGCCCGCCATCGCATGGACGAGGCCGAAGGCCGCGCGGCTTGCGTGCACGAGGCTTTGCCTTTGTTGCTGGAACTGGCTGACAGTACCTTGAAGGTGCAGATTCAGCACGAATTTGCCCGCATGGTGCTGCTGACGCCAGACGAGCTGGCGCAGCGCCTGAGTACCGTAGAGCCGGTTCGCCGGCCTGCCGTGGATACGCCGCCGGCTCAGGATGGTCTGGTAGCCAGACCACCGGTTCCGGCACAGCCAGCACCATCTTCAGATGGCATGGAGCCGTTTGAAGACGGTTTTGACGGTTCCTTTGCTGACAGCCTGCCTATGGATGGCTGGCAGGACGAGCCCGATTGGCAGCCTCAGGAGCAATATCAGGAGCGGCCAGCATCAGGTCGCGGCAAGGGTGGCAAGAATAATCGTCAACGGCAAGAGCGCGCTGTCCTGGGTGGCAGCCGCGCCGTGACTCCGATGGCCAAGCGATTGCTGCGCTTGCTCATTGGGCATCCAACCCTGGTGGGAGGGTTGGGTGATCAACAACTTGAAATTTTGGCGCAAAGTCCCCACTTACGTTTAGTGCAAGAGCTGATTGCCTTAAGCAATATCAGCTCGGCGCGTCACGCAGGTGCGTTGCTGGAGGCCGTGGACCCCGAGTCCGACCTGGCCCCCGTGCTCGAAGCGCTGGCCACGGAGCTCTTGGGCGAAGAAGAATTGCCCGATCCGCAGGGTGAATGGCGTGATGCGCTGCATCGCATCGAACTGGATGCGATCAAGGCAGAGCAGTCGGCATTGGTGGCCACGGGCTTGCAAGAGCCCGAACAGCGTCAGCGTTATCAAGAATTGACACGCCGTATTGCTTTGTTGAATGCTGCTTATACTCGGCAAGTGAAGTAAAATATTGGGTTATGTGTTGTGTTTGTGGCCGGCCAGGGGGTTAAAACTGGTACGCGAGCAAATGCGGCGGGTTAGCGGATTGTGAACCACCTTATGCCTTGAGCCCATGAGCCAGGGATTAAATGACTTAGGGTTCGCTCGCGCAACACGCCCAGGAGCAAGCCGGTTGTGAACACGCTCATTATCAGGCTCTTGCCTGTACGACTCGGTGGCTACATATTTAGTGCCACAGGGGTAAATGGCGTCTATGGAAGAAAATATGACTCAAACGACTGGTAAAACCTCGACGACGGTCTCTCGGTCTGCTAAGAAAACCTTGGCCGCGACAGCAAAATCAGGGGCATCAAGCTCGGTAGAGCTCGATGAGCTTCACGAAAGTGGAGAGCCAGGCGCAGCGCCTGCCAAAAAGGCAGCTAAAAAGGCGGCTGCTAAAAAAACGGTAGCCAAAAAAGCGGCTGCCAAGAAAACAGCGGCTAAAGCCGCTACCGGCGGTCGCCGTGGACGTCCTGCAAAGAATGCCAATAACGACGGTATCGACTTTGTCGATGACGACGAAATGGGCGAAGAAGAGGTCATTCCTGATCTCAAGCCGGTGGCCAAGCGTGGTGCCAAGCGTGCCAAAGCCGAAAAAGATGTGTTCGGTGTCCGTGGCCAACTGAGCCCTGAAGAACAGGAAGCCCGCCGCAATCGTCTCAAAGCCCTGATCAAGCTGGGTAAGGACCGCGGTTACCTGACCTACAGTGAAATCAACGATCACCTGCCTGATGATCTGGTGGATGTCGAAGCCATTGATGGCATTATCGGCACCTTCAGTGACATGGGTATTTCGGTTTACGACCAGGCTCCCGACGCTGATACCTTGCTCATGAGCGATAACGCACCCATGGCATCCAGCGACGACGACGTCGAGGACGAAGCTGAAGCCGCTTTGACGACCGTGGATTCCGATTTCGGTCGCACGACTGACCCTGTGCGTATGTACATGCGCGAAATGGGTTCGGTGGAACTGCTGACCCGCGAAGGCGAAATTGAAATCGCCAAGCGTATCGAAGATGGCTTGAAGCACATGGTGATGGCGATTGCCGCGTGCCCAACCACGGTTAATGAGATCCTGGCCTACGTTCAGCGTGTACGCGAAGGCGTCATGCAGATTGACGAAGTGGTTGACGGTCTGGTGGACGATGATGGCGAAGAATACGCCGGTTCCGGTGTCACCGCTGACGACGAGGACGAAGGTCCAGCCGGCGGCATGAGCAGCAAGCAGATTGAATACCTGCGCAACAAGTCGCTCAAGAAATTCGACATTATTGGCGAATGGTTTGACAAGATGCGCGTGTCCTTCGAGTCCGAAGGTTACAAGAGCGCAGGCTATGTGCAAGCCCAGGAAACCATCCTGAATGAATTCATGGGCATTCGCTTTACCGCCAAGATGGTGGAAAAGCTGGCCGATACCATGCGTGAGCAGGTTGCCATCGTGCGTCAGCACGAGCGCGAAATCCTGAACATCTGTGTGGATCGTGCTGATATGCCACGTGCACACTTCATCAAGGCTTTCCCCGGCAACGAAACCAATCTGGATTGGGTGGTGCAGGAGGTGGCTGCAGGCCATCCTTACAGCTCGATTCTGGAGCGCCACATCCCTGCCATTCAGGAAGTTCAGCAAAAGCTGATCGACCTGCAAACCAGCGTTGTGCTGCCTTTGAAGGACTTGAAAGAAGTCAACAAACGCATGACCACGGGCGAAGCCAAGGCACGTAAAGCCAAGCGCGAAATGACCGAGGCCAACTTGCGTCTGGTGATCTCCATCGCCAAGAAGTACACCAATCGTGGCTTGCAGTTCCTGGACCTGATTCAGGAAGGCAATATCGGTCTGATGAAGGCGGTGGACAAGTTCGAATACCGTCGTGGCTACAAATTCTCTACGTACGCTACGTGGTGGATTCGTCAGGCCATTACGCGTTCGATCGCTGACCAGGCCCGCACGATTCGTATTCCGGTTCACATGATCGAGACGATCAACAAGATGAACCGTATCAATCGTCAGATCCTGCAGGAAACCGGCGTTGAGCCCGATCCCGCAACCCTGGCCCAGAAGATGGACATGCCCGAAGACAAGGTTCGCAAGATCTTGAAGATCGCCAAAGAGCCTATCTCCATGGAAACGCCTATCGGTGACGATGACGATTCCCACCTGGGCGATTTCATCGAGGACAACAACACCGTTTCGCCATCGGATTCCGCTTTGCATGGCTCCATGCGCGATGTGGTGAAAGATGTCCTGGATTCCTTGACGCCACGTGAAGCCAAAGTGCTGCGCATGCGTTTTGGTATCGAGATGAGCACTGACCAGACTCTGGAAGAAGTGGGTAAGCAGTTTGACGTTACGCGTGAGCGTATTCGTCAAATAGAAGCTAAAGCTTTGCGCAAGCTGCGTCATCCTAGCCGTGCCGACAAACTGAAGAGCTTCCTGGAAAGCCAGTAAGTCTTTAGCAAGTCTGCTTGAGCAAGATAAAAAACCCGGTCTGAATAAGACCGGGTTTTTTTGTGCTCATTGCCCAGCCTTTTAAAATCTCTTTTCAAGGGTTAGGCGCTGCAGTTGAGAAAAGCTTACTAGGTCTTTGGTCTTGCCTGTCGCAATGAGTTTTTGGTGCTCTTGGCGACACCGTTCGTGCAGATAAGTTTGCCGTTTCAGGATATCAGGACGGATCCAGATCCAGCTTGAATACACAGCCTTTGCCATTCGGCCCGCTTTGTACACTTAAACTCCAGCCTTGCGCCAACGCCAGTTGGCGTGCCAGTGCCAAGCCTATGCCTCTGTGGCCTTCTTCACGCAGTCCTGTCGTCAATTGTCTCCCCTGGCTGAAGTGGCGCTCAAAGATCAGGATTTGATCTTGTTTGGCAATGCCGGGGCCGTCGTCTTGCAAAGCCAGGACCGAGGGGGCAATCCAGCTCAGTTGCAGCTTGCAGGGGGCGGCGTGGTCGATGGCATTGCGCATCAGGATGCGCAGCAACATGGACAGGGCATAGGGGTCCAAGGTGTAGAGCAAGTGGTCAGGCACCAAATTGCTCCAACGTACTTGCTGGCTATCCGTATCCAGCAGGGCGACGGCCTGCCAGGTCTGTTGAGCCAGCTCGTGGACCTCGACTTCGCGCACATGGCGCTCTGCGGTGTAAGCCAGGCTTTCTGCGGCATCCAGGCTGGCGGTGACGGCATCCGCGTGGACCATCATGCGTTGCAGGCGCTGTTGTTGCGGGCCTTCGGGCAGTTGCAGCAGCAAAAGCTCGCAATCGCTGCGTATGGCGGTCAGCCCTGTACGCAGCTCGTGGCCCAGATTGGCGGCGAACTCGCGTTCATGCGTCAGTAGTTCCTCAACTTGCTCCTGCATGCGATTAAAGGCTCGGATCAGCCGGCCAGCTTCATCATCCTGATGTTCGGGTAGGCCGGAGCGGCCGGGTGCCCAGTTTTCCAGATGGCGGGACAGGGTCAGCATGGGAGCCACAGCGTGGCGGGCTACTCGACGCCCGAGTAAAAACACCAGCAATATCGTGGCCGAACCGATCAGGAGCAGAATCAGGCCAAACTCGCGCACTCGGTCTTCGTGAGGGGTGGCGCGATACACCAGATACAGTTGGCCTTGCTCTTTGTCCTGGCGCAGTACGTGCCAGGTGTCGCTACCCAGATGAAATTCGTAAATGCCCGGTTCGGGAACACGGGCAAATTCGGGCAAATTGTCCAGAGTTTGGCCCGGCAAAAACCAATAGCTGTCCAGCTCTGCGCCCAGGGCTTCACTACGGTCGTAGGCGCTGTCGGGTAAAAGAGTGGGGTTGCGAGCGTAAGAGACCAGCATGGCGTTGACCATCTCGTCTTCCATGCGCGCAAAGGCAACATAGGCCAGTCCCCCCATAATGATGACCAGCAAGGCGGCAATCAGGGTCAGGGCCCAGGATACACGCTGGGTAAGGGTGCTCATGAAGCGGCTGCGGCGCGGGGCTTTGGCCATCCCTTAGCTCTCCTGTTGCAAACGCCAGCCCATGCCGGGCAAGGTTTCAATGGTGCCTGCGCCAGCCTCGGACAAGGCGCGGCGCAAGATATGGATTTGACTGCGCAAGGCTTCTGGCGACGGAGCGCCTTGGGGCCACAGGGTTTTTTCCAGGGAGCGGCGTGTCAGAATGGCTTGCGGGTCGCGTAACAGGGCTTCCAGTAACTGACGGGCTTTGAAGCTCAGGTGCAGTTCCTGACCGCTGACGCTGACCAGCGCCGTATCCAGGTTGTATTCCAGACGGCCCCAATGCAGTGAGCCGTGCTGCACTTGTGGTGGGCCACGACGCATCAGAGCGCGTAGCCGGGCTTCGACTTCAGCCAGGGCAAAAGGTTTGATCAGATAGTCGTCCGCCCCCAGGTCAAAGGCCGTGAGCTTGCTTTCCAGCTGGCTGCGGGCTGTCAGTACCAAGGTCGGGATGGGGGTTTGACTGGACTGGCGCAGGGCCTGGAGTACACCAAAACCATCCAGACCGGGCAAGCCCAGATCCAGTACCAATGTATCAAAATCCTGTTCTTGCAGCAGTGTCAGTGCACCATTGCCGTCGTAGGCGGCATCCACAGCAAAGCCTTTCAGTTCCAGATAGGTATAAAGATTTTCGGCAATAGTCGTATCGTTTTCAACAATCAGGACACGCATGACAGCTTGTTCCACAGGGTTGGGACAGTTCTTGTGCAGCTTACTGCACTTGGGGGCGATCAGGGTAGACGCAGAAGTACGGGTACCCAGCCATTGATTTGCAACCACTGTGCCAGGGCAAAGACGGGCCAGATCAGGAAGTAAGGCAAGGCATCGCGCAAGGTGCGGGCCAATCCTGTCAGGGAAACTTGCAGTTCGTTCGGGCTGTTCCAAAGGCTCAGTCGGGGGATCAGGCGAGGCACGCGTTGGCAGTAGTCCTGATAATCCTGACCAAAGACTTTGTGCAGCAGAACCTGTTCTTCGTCGATCACATTGTTGAAGACGGCGTAGACAAACAAAGCGAGTATGGGGCCAAGCAGCAGGCTGCCGGACAGTGCACCCATGCCGGTGACGGCGCACAGGGAAAACAGATACAGCGGGTTGCGGCTGATGGAGTAGGGGCCTTGGCTGATCAGGCTGGAGCCTTTATGACCGCCCAGGTACAACATGCACCAGCAGCGGCCCAGGACGGCAATCAGGACCAGCCCCAGACCGGCCATGCGGGTGAATTGAAAGACCAGCGAGTCGACCGCCCAGGTGGAGGCGAAGAAAGGCAGAATCACGACCATCAGGCCACCAAACACCCCCAGGCTGCGGCGACGTTGTACCTGAATGCTGGCCAGATGTTCCCAGGCCTCTGCAACCGTGGCGCGTTCGCTATGGGAGGCTGACCAGCGTTCGGGATTCACGATCAAGGGGTAGAAGGCGATGCTGCCCAGCAGCCAGACAAGCGCCAGTGAGGCAAACACTTGAGTCAGATTGATACGCTCTTGATCCGCTTCCAGCAAGCCCAACAAAAAGGCGCAGATCAAACCGGCCAGCAGGCCCCCCCAGCGCAGGCGGGCCTGGTTCAAGGCCCAACCGGCAAAGTACAGGTGTAGCAAGCCAGCGCCCACGGCGACGATGGCGCCCACTTCCAGCAAGGGTTTGATCTCGGGTATCTGGTGATACAGCGATTCCAGGCTTGGGGAGGCGGCGGAGTATTGCAGAAGCAGCATCAGCAAAGGCACGGCCAGGAACAGGCTGGTGCCCAGCAACAGGATGCGTTTGCCTGGCAAGGCCTCTTGTCCGCGCAGCTGGCGCAGTTTCCAGGCAGCCAGGAACAAACCCGCGGTGGCAATCAGGCCGGTCAGCAGACCTTGAGCCTCTTTCATTTCATGGGCCATATGGCCAGGTTGCTGGCTGGAGGCCAACAAGGGATTGAGCGGAGACCAGTCCTGGGTCAGGCTGGCCAGCCAGAGAAACAAAAAGGTCACTCCCACAACCTGCGTCAGCAGGTAGAACAGGGAGTTGCGTTGCACCAGGGTTGATGTGCCGGACATAATCAAATCTCGCCAAGAAGAGGGGGAGCCGGGGC
Source organism: Alcaligenes sp. Me129 (assembly GCF_050487245.1). Classification (NCBI taxonomy): domain Bacteria; kingdom Pseudomonadati; phylum Pseudomonadota; class Betaproteobacteria; order Burkholderiales; family Alcaligenaceae; genus Alcaligenes; species Alcaligenes sp. Me129. The sequence goes on along the minus strand of NZ_JBKQGX010000014.1, from coordinate 56,528 downwards.
TGGCTTCCTACTGACGGGATCAATGTATCGTTGGCACCGTAAAATCCGCGTTAAATCGAAAAAACGTGTGCAGATATTTTTTGGGTAGACGGAAAAGAGTCCCTGGCGGCGGTTGTAATGATTGGAGTTGCCCGCCAGGAACCGGCTTCAGTTGTGTTTAGTGATCGCGCTGATGCACGCAGCGGCCTGCGCTGTAGCTGGCTTGAATGCAGCGATCGTCACCCAGCAGGGCCAGCATGAACAATTGCTCTTCCAGCGAGTTCAGCATGGTGCTGCGGCGGGCCATCAAGGGGGTGGCCTTGGGGTCCATCACAATAAAGTCCGCCTCGGCACCAGGAGCCAACGTGCCGATTTGACCCTGCATGTCCAGTGCCCGCGCGGCTCCTTCGGTGGCCATGTAGAACATGGATGCGGCGGTCAGATGGTAGTTGTTCAGACGGGCCACTTTGTGGGCCTCGTTCATGGTGCGCAGCATGGAGAACGACGTCCCGCCGCCCACATCGGTGGCCAGGGTGTGCAGCACCTTGCTTTGGCGAATGGACTGGAAATCGAACAAGCCAGAGGCCAGGAACAGGTTGGAGGTGGGGCAGTGGGCGGCGATACTGCCGGTATCGTGCATGCGAGCGCGGTCCTGTTCGTCCAGCCAGATACTGTGGCCGTAGATGGCGCGGGGGCGTAGCAGACCAAAGCTGTCGTACACGTCCAGATAGCTGCGGTTCTTGGGGAACAGCTCGCTTACCCATTTGATTTCGTCCTTGTTTTCTGCCACGTGGGTTTGCAGAAACACATCGGGATAGGCGCGGGCCAGTTCACCACAGGCGGCTAATTGCTCCGGGGTGGAGGTGGGCGCAAAACGGGGTGTCAGAGCGTACAGTTGGCGGCCCTTGCCGTGCCAGCGCTTGATGAGGTCTTCCGAATCGCGTGCGCCTGACTCGGCAGTATCTTGCAGATAGTCTGGGCAGTTGCGGTCCATCATCACCTTGCCCGCAATCATGCGCAGATTGCGTTCGTGGCTTTCCTCAAAGAAGGCATCCACGGATTGACGGTGCACACTGCCGTAGACCAGGGCGGTGGTGGTGCCGTTGCGCAGCAGTTCGTCCAGAAACACGCCAGCCACTTCGCGGGCGTGTTCGCTATCGCCAAAACGCCCTTCAGTTGGGAAGGTATAGGTTTCCAGCCAGGGCAACAGGCCGCTGGAGGGGGAGGCAATAATGTCGGTTTGCGGGAAGTGCAGGTGGGTGTCGATCATGCCTGGCATGATGATTTTCCCGCTCAAATCCATGGTCTTTGTATCGGCAGGCAGGCTCTGCGACAGTTCGGCCCAGTCGCCACAGGCCTGAATCTGGCCTTGTTCGTTGACCAGCAGCAGGCCGTCACTGTGATAGCGCACGGCTTCGGAAGGATCTTCCAATGTGGCAGGGTCCGCGACAAAGTACAGCAGTTGGGCACGGTAGGCGCAGGCGGAGTGTAAAGAGGTAGTCATACTGTCCTTGAAGTCGAGGTCGCATCAGCGACTGAGTTGCCCCATTTCATAGGCGTGGGCCAGCAATTCAGCGGCGACAGCCACGGCAATAATCGAGGGGGCCTTGCCCTTGATACCTGGCACGCCAATGGGGCAGACCAGTTCCTGAATACGGGATTCGGGCATGCCGCGTTGTTGCAAGCGGCGCTCGAATTGACGACGTTTGGTCATGGAGCCGATCAGGCCCACATAGGCCGTATCGGGCCGGCGCAAGATCTTCTGGCACAGAGCCAGATCGAGGCCGTGATTATGCGTCATCACCAGAAAATAGCTATTGGTCGGGGCTTGTTCGATCAGCGCATCGGGGATGTCGGTAATTTCCAGGCTGACATTGCTGGGTACCTGAGCGGGAAACAGTTCAGGGCGTTCGTCAATCCACAGAACCCGGCATGGCAGGGTGCCCAGAATCTGCACCAGTGCCTCGCCCACATGACCGGCCCCAAATAGCAGAATGGTCAGGGGCGGGGGCGGCAGGTCCTCCATCCAGACGCCTTGCGAGCCGTCGTAGTCCAGCCGGGATTCGTCCACAATTGAAGGGCTGTGGATATCAACCTGCTTGCTGCCATCCGACAGCAATTGTGAACGGCGGCTGGTCGCCTGACCGGCCCGCACGGCGCTATCGAGCTCTTCCAGCCAGCTCAGATCCTCGGTACCCAAGGTCTCGTACAGCAAGGTCACGACCCCGCCGCAACATTGACCCAGGCTGGGACCCAGTGGCAGGCGGCTCATGCTCCAGCCGGGACCGGAGGATTGGCTGAGCATGACACGGGCCTGTTCTGCCGCTACCCATTCCAGGTGCCCGCCACCAATGGTTAACCACTGCTCAGTTTGGCTGAACAGCATGGCTGTGCCCGTGGTGCGCGGGGTGGAGCCTTTGGCCAGCGCCACCGAGCACAAAACCAGCCGCTCGCCCGCTTTTACACGGGCGAGGGCAAGAGATGGCCAGCTACTCATTTCGCTTTGCGAATAGCCGCAACAGCCCGCATGACGGCTTCCGCAGTCGCAGGTGCGTTCAGCACGGGTTCGATCTGGTAGTTGCCTACACTGGCAACGGCATCACGAATCGCGTTAAAGACGCAGAATGGCAACAGCAAAGGGGGTTCGCCCACGGCTTTGGAGCGGTGAATCGAATCCATGGCGTTGCGGCCATCGAACAGATTGACGCGGAAGTCCATGGGGCAGTCGCTGATGGCCGGGATCTTGTAGGTTGACGGCGCATGCGTGGTGAGCTTGCCTTGAGCGTTCCACACCAGTTCTTCTGTTGTCAGCCAACCCATGCCTTGAATAAAGGCGCCTTCAACCTGGCCAATATCCAGGGCCGGATTGATGGATTTGCCCACATCGTGCAGCACGTCAGCACGCAGAAGACGAGATTCCCCGGTCAGCGTGTCGATCAGCACTTCAGCGACGGCAGCCCCGTAGGAGAAGTAATAGAAGGGATTCCCCTTCATGACTTTGGAGTCCCAGTGCAGGCCGGGGGTGGCGTAAAAGCCGTCGGACCACAGCTGGACGCGGGCCTGGTAGGCGTGCTCAACCAGTTGAAAGAAGGGCATGGTCTGGCCGCCGATCTCGACCTGACCCCGCTCGAATTTCACGCTGGACTCTTCCACCGAGAAGAGCTGGGCAGCTACCGTCGTCAGACGCTGGCGAATCTGGTAGGCCGCATCCTGGGCGGCTTTACCGTTCAAGTCCGTACCTGTGGATGCCGCCGTGGCCGAGGTATTGGCCACTTTGGTGGTATCGGTGGCCGTGACCCGGATGTGCTCCAGATTCAGGCCCAGCTCGTGGGCAACGACCTGGGCGACCTTGGTGTTCAAACCCTGGCCCATTTCCGTGCCACCGTGGTTCACCAAAACCGTGCCGTCACGGTAGACGTGGACCAGAGCACCAGCCTGGTTGAAGGCGGGTACGTTAAAGGAAATACCGAATTTCACCGGGGTCAGTGCCAGACCCTTTTTCAGTACCGGGCTGCTGGCATTGAATTCACGGATGTGTTCACGGCGCTGACGGTATTCGCTGGTTTCCTCCAGCTCGGCCACCAGTTCGTGAATGACGTTATCGACCACGGTCTGGTCGTAAGGCGTCACATTACGGTCTTCTTTGCCGTAGAAGTTGATGCGGCGCACATCCAGCGGATCTTTGCCCAGACGGCGAGCAATCGTGTCCAGCGCCACTTCCATGACCAAGGCCCCTTGCGGACCACCAAAGCCTCGAAAGGCCGTATTGGATTGGGTATTGGTGCGGCCACACAAGGCGCTCATGTCTACATCGGACAGGTAGTAGGCATTGTCAAAGTGACAGATGGCGCGGGTTGCCACGGGGCCGGACAAGTCGGCGGAAAACCCCGAGTTGGCCGTCATGTCCAGACGGGCACCCAGCAGGCGGCCTTCGTCGTCGTAGCCAATATCGTATTCATAGTAGAAACCGTGACGCTTGCCGGTAATCATGAAGTCGTCGTCGCGGTCCAGGCGCAGTTTGATCGGGCGTTGCAGCTTGACGGCGGCTACACTGGCCACGCAGGCGTACAGGGCCGATTGAGATTCCTTGCCACCGAAACCACCACCCATGCGACGGCATTCCACGTGTACCTTGTGTGCACCAACGCCCAGACAGTGAGCAACCAGCTGCTGCATCTCCGAAGGGTGCTGGGTGGAGCACCAGATATGCACGGCGCCGTATTCCTTGGGCACGGCGTAGGAAATCTGGCCTTCCAGATAAAACTGCTCCTGACCATTGCACTGGAAGGTGCCTTGCAGGCGGTGTGGAGCCGATTCCAGTGCTTTTTTGGCGTCGCCTTGTTTCAGGCTCATCAGGGGCAGAACACCGGCATTCGCGGCCTTGGCTTCTTGTGGAGTCAAGATGGCAGGCAGCTCTTCATAGGTGATCTTGCCCAGACGCGCTGCACGGCGTGCCTGGTCGTGGGATTTCGCAATAACCGCAAAAATGGGCTGGCCAAAGTAATGCACCACGCCATCGGCCAGAATGGGGTCGTCATGCAGAATAGGGCCACAATTATTTGCGGCGGGAATGTCGGCAACCGTCAGGACGGCAATGACACCGGGCGCTTGACGCACAGCTTCCAGATCCACGTCCAGCAAACGGGCATGGGCTTTTTCCGACAGGCCCAGCGCAATATGGGCCGTGCCCTGCAATTCAGGCAAATCATCGGTATATGTGGCCGTGCCGCTCACGTGCAGGTCTGCCGACTCGTGCAGAAAGGACACGCCGACTCGTTGAGCCGTGGCGGTGTTCAGGTGGTCGATATTGTCAATTTTCATCACAAAGTCTCCAGGCTGGCTTGAGCTCGGTGAAAGACATTCAGCTGGGCGGGACTCAAAGCGTGTTCAGGGTGGGTTTCCAGGAAGAAGCGGTACAGCAAATTGGCCGCACTTTGATTGCGGTATTCGCTGCTAGCACGCATATCGCTCAGGGCCTGGTAGTCCTGTTGCAGCGCTTGCATGGCAGCTTGTACGTTTTCCTCGTTCCATTCCTGACCTTGCAGCACTTGCTCGGCGTGGCTGGCGCGTTTAGGGGTGGCAGCCATACCGCCAAAGGCGATGCGAGCCTGTTTGACGATCTTGCCGTCCAGTTCCACCGCAAAGGCGGCGCACACGGCAGAAATGTCCTGGTCGAAACGCTTGGACAGCTTGTAGGTACGGAATTGCCATTGTCCCTTGTTGCGTGGGACCAGCAGGCCTTGCACGAACTCGCCCGGTTCCATGGCGGTTTTCTGGTAGGCCAGATACAGATCTTCCAAAGGCAGCACGCGCTCGACTGCGCCTTTGCGCAGCACCACGCGAGTACGCATGGCAATCAGGGCGGGCATGGAGTCGCCAATGGGCGAGCCGTTGGCCACGTTGCCGCCCAGGGTACCGGCGTTGCGGATAGGGAAGGAGGCAAAGCGTTGGCGCAGTTCTGTCAATTCGGGGTGGTCTTTGATCAGGGCGTCAAAAGCGTCGTTCAACAGCACGCCTGCACCAATGTAAAGATCGTCCCCGGTGGTTTTCAGTTCGCGCAGCTCGGCCACCTGACCGATATAGATCAGATGCGGCAAATCGCGGAATTGCTTGGTCACCCATAGGCCGATATCGGTGCTGCCAGCCAGAATGCGGGCTTGCGGATATTGCTCACGCAGCTGGGCCAACTGGTCCAGCGTGCGGGGGGCGTGGAAGGTCTGGCCCTGGTATTCATAGGCCAGCATGCCGTCCTGACGAATGGCACGCAGCTTGTCCTCAATGGATTGGCGATCCATGCTGACAGCCGGATAGCTGTGCATGGCCTTGGCCGCATCAATAATGGGGCGGTAGCCGGTACAGCGGCACAGATTGCCCGAGAGCACATCGTCGATCTGTTCCCGGGAAACCGGGCCGTCTTCGGGCGAGTGCGTCATGTACAGGCCCCACAGCGACATGATGAAGCCAGGCGTACAAAAGCCGCACTGGGCACCGTGCCAGTCCACCATGGCCTGTTGCACGGGGTGCAGGGTGCCATCGTCCTGGCGCAGATCCTCAATGGTGTAGAGCACCTTGCCGTCCAGCGTAGGTAGCAGCTGGATACAGGCGTTTACGGCACGCAATTGCAGTTGATTGTTCTGGTCCAGTTCGCCAATCATGACCGTGCAGGCGCCGCAGTCACCCTCGGCACAGCCTTCTTTGGTGCCGGTGCAGTGCAGATCCTCACGGATATACTGTAAAACGGTTCGCGTGGTTGGGGCCTGAGCCACTTCCTGTACTTCGCCGCGATAAATAAAACGAATTGGTCTTGTCTCCATGATCTCACTCGACTGGTTTTTTACGGATCGAAGATAGCATTTGCTTAGGATGCGAACATTTGCTTGGAATGATGTTCACTATATAGGCGTATGAGTGTCTACACCGATCAACGAGGCGGGCCAGCGCTTGTATTATTTAAACCATGCCAAAATTACGAGAACAACTAGATCTACATTTGCTGCGGGTATTGCAGTCGCTGCTCAAGGAGCATAGCGTCTCGCGTACGGCTATCCGCTTGGGCATGTCCCAGCCAGCCGTTAGCAATGCCTTGCGGCGCTTGCGCGAAATCACGGGCGATCCGATTTTGCTGCGCGGTAAAAAGGGAATGGTGCCTACCGAGCGCGGTCCTTTTTTGCTGGCACATGCCACGGAAGCCTTGCAAGCTATCGAGCGAATTTCTGCCGCGGCAGAGCCCATGGATCCCAGTCAGTCTACCCGCGTTTTCAATCTGGGCGCACCGGACTATCTGGATGGTGCTTTTATCCCGGATATTGCGGAGCGGGTGCGTCGTCAGGCGCCGCAGGCCCGACTGGTGGTCCATACCATCAATCCGGACCTGGATTACGTACAGGCCCTGGAAGAGGGCGAACTGGACGTGGTGATCGGCAACTGGCTGGAGCCTCCGGAAAAGCTGCACCTGGCGCGTCTGTTTGATGACGAGGTGGTCTGTATGCTGGGCCGCCATCATCCCTTGGCGCAGCGTGGCCTGTCCTTGCAGCACTATCTGGACATGCCGCATCTGGCCCCTTCGGCCCACGTGACGGACAAGCGCGGCTTTATTGACGGTTGCCTGGCCGAGCAGGGCATCAGCCGTCACGTACAGATGGTCGTGCCGTATTTCGGCCTGGTTCCGGGGATTTTGAGTCGCACGGACATGGTGTTCACCACGAACCGCCAGTTTGCCGAGTACTATGCCCGCATTCTGCCGATTACGGTTTTGCCTTGTCCGGTTCATTTTCCACTGATGCGCTTTTATCAGCTGTGGCACCCGCGCACGCATAATGCGGCAGAACTGCTGTGGTTCAGGCGTTGCATTGCCCAGGCCGCAGGCAGGTTGGATGGATTATCAGAGGGAACTCCATGAGCTTGAGTATTGATTTGAATTGCGACATGGGCGAGAGCTTTGGCCCCTGGGTCATGGGCCATGACGAGCAGGTTATTCCGTGGGTGACGTCGGTAAATATCGCCTGTGGCTTTCATGCCGGAGATCCGGGCACCATGCGTCAGACGGTGGCCCTGGCCCTAAAGCATGGCGTGAAGCTGGGCGCACATCCCGGCCTGCCGGATCTGGCCGGCTTTGGCCGCCGGGTGATGGCGGTCACCCCCGAGCAGGTCTATGACATGGTAGTGGTTCAGGTGGGGGCCTTGGCGGCCGTTGCCCGCACCCAGGGCGCCGCCCTGCATCACGTCAAGGCACATGGCGCTCTTTACAATATGGCCGCCCGCGATGCGGCACTGGCAAAAGCCATTTCCCAAGCGGTGGCCGATATTGATCGCAGCCTGATTCTGTATGCGCTGGCAGGCAGTGTGCAGGTGCAGGCCGGGCGTGATGCGGGCCTGACGGTAGCACAAGAGGTGTTTGCCGACCGTAGCTATCAGGACGATGGCAGTCTGACACCCCGTCAGCAAGCCGGCGCCATGATTACCGACGCCGATCAGTCCGTGCAGCAAGTGATGCAGATGATAGAGCAAGGCACCGTTACCAGCCTGTCAGGTAAAACGGTGCCTTTGTCAGCCGATACCCTGTGTCTGCATGGGGATCAGGCGGGGGCGGCCGAATTTGCGCAGCGTTTGCATCAAGCCTTCGAGCAAAGCGGCGTGCGCGTTCAGGCTGTCTGATTACTCCTTGTGTTCAGGCAGGTTGCGGCGCGCGGTATCGGTGCTGGCCAGTTCTTCCAGCTCCTTGGTACTCATGGTGTTGTACATTTCCAGCGATGCCCCTTTCAGACTGGCTACCGGAGTTTCCCCGCGTTTGGCGGACAAGGCTGCACCGGCAGCTTTTTGTTGGGCTTGAGATAAAGCAGGCATGAAGCACCTCCGTTAAAGAAAAGTGGTCATGCCTTTAGTGTGCCAAATGAAAAAGACGGCAAAGCAAGCAAATGTGAGGCTTGTTTGCCGTCTTGAACAGACGCCGGGGGGATGGCCGGATCAGGACACTTTTCGTTTCTGAATCAAGTACATAGCCATACCAAAAACCAGACCCCAGAAGGCACTGCCGATATTGAGCAGGCTCATGCCTGACGCGGTGGTCAGAAAGGTGACCAGGGCGGCGTCACGGGTGTCTGGGGCTTCCAGCGCCATGTGGATGCTATTGCCTATGGTACCCAGCAAGGCCAGACCGGCAATGGCCGCAATCAGTTCGGTTGGGAAGGCGGCAAACAGGCTGACCACGGTGGCACCAAAGATACCGGCGGCAAAATAGAAAATCCCGGCCCAGACACTGGCGCGATAACGCTGACGCGGGTCCGCATCCACTTCGGGAGTCATGCACAGGGCGGCGCTAATGGCGGCCAGATTGTAGGCGTAGCCACCGAAGGGGCCAAAGATCAGGCCCACAATCCCGGTCCAGCTAATGACAGTGGAGTTGGGCGCATCGTAGTTATGCGCCTTCAATACAGCCACGCCCGGAATGTTCTGCGAGCTCATGGTGACGATGAAAAAGGGAATGCCCACACCAATGAGCGCCGTCCAGGAAAACTCGGGCCAGACCAGCACCGGCGTGGCGGGTGTCCAGCTCAGAATTTCCATTTTCAGCAAACCTTGCATGGCAGCAATCGTGACACCGGCCACCAGTGCCAGCGGCACGGCGTAGCGGGGCGACCATTGGCGCACCACCAGAAACACAATGAACATGCTCAGGCACAGCAGCCATTGGGTCTGCATGGCACCGAACAGATCCAGGCCAAAGCGCAGCAAGATGCCGCCCAGCATGGCGCCGGCAATGCTGCGCGGCATGTACTGCATCAACTTCTGAAAGCTGCCGCTAAGACCGCAAATGGTGGTCAGCAGGGACGAAAACAGGAAAATGCCCACGGCCTGGGACATGGGCAGGCCCACCAGACCCGTGGCCAGCAGCGCAGCGCCGGGGGTGGACCAGGCAGTCAGAATTGGAATCTTGTAGCGCAGCGACAGACCTGCCGACAGCAGGCCCAGACCAATACCCAAAGACCACATCCAGGAGCCCAGCTCGGCGGTGTTGGCACCGGCCGCTTGAGCGGCCTGAAAAACAATGGCAGCAGAACTTGTGTAGCCCACCAGCACGGCAATCAGCCCCGCCGACATGTGAGAAATCTGGAACCAACTTAATAAGCGCTGCAGATATCCGGGGCGGGACAGGTGTGTGGAAGACATGGATGCGTGTGGTGAGGGTAGTAGGGACTTAAGAAGAATGGGTTTGGCTCAAGTAACGGCTGGGGGTTTCGCCCAAAATAGATTTGAAAACGGTAATAAAGGCACTGATAGAGGTGTAACCCAATTCCCTGGCCGTGCTCTTTACGGACATTCCCGAACCCAGTTTTTGCAGGGCCAGCATAATCATGAATTGTTGCCGCCAGCGCCCGAAGCTCATCCCTGTGTGTTTTAGCATATGTCGGGCCAGGGTGCGCTCACTCATGGCCAGTTCTTTTGCCCAGTCGGCCATCGTAGGGCGCGAGTCGGGCTGTTGCAGCATATGTTGCGCAATCGTCTGCAAAACTTTGTCCTCGGGCACCGGTACATGCAGCTGCCGGGTAGGCATTTGATTCAAGGTTTCCAGCAGCACCAGTGCCAGACGGTGCGTCTGGCTGCCCGGCTCGTAATGGGGATTCAGATCACTTAAATGAATGATCATCTCGCGCACCATGGGGCTCAGGTCCAGGGTGCTGCAGTGATCGGGCAGTTCATCCAGACCGGGCTGTATGTACAGGAAATGAATCAGGGCCTGATCGTCGGCGCGGGCACGGTGACGGATACCCACCGGCACCCAGACGGCGCACAGCGGCGGCACCATCCAGTAGCCCTGGTCGGTTTGCAGGGTGACGGAGCCATATTGCGTCATGATCAGCTGTCCATTGGGATGGGTATGCAATGGATTTTCAGTATTGCTGCCCATCGCCATCTTGATGCTGAAAATAGGCCCGCCTTGCGGATTGGAGCTAAAACTCATGCTTTGTCTGGTTTGAGGTATAAGTTGTCATAATATCCTGTTTGCGTCGGCATCGAAACAGGATAGAGTAGGGTTTTCACCTACTGGCTACATTTCATGTCCCTCTCTCGACTCTCCTGGCTCTCCCACCCCTTGCTGGTGTTGATTGGCGTCTTGCTGATTGCCGGCAATCTGCGAGCCCCGATCACGGGTATCGCCCCCTTGCTGGAGCTGATCCAGGCAGACCTCTCCCTGTCGTCCACGCAGGCCGGTCTGCTGACCGCCATGCCCTTGTTCATCTTTGCGGTGGTCTCCTTGCTGGCCGCCTCCATGGCGCGGGTGGTGGGCTTGTCCCGTTCCTTGTTTATTGCTTCCGTACTGATTGCGGTAGGTGTGGTGGTACGTATCCTGGGCGGCACGATAGAGTTGTTTGCCGGTATCGGTTTGCTGGCTATCGGGATTGCCTTGGGTAATGTGCTGTTGCCTTCTCTGGTGAAACGTCATTTCCCCATGCGCATCAGTTTTGTGACGTCGCTGTACGTTTTGTTCATGGGTCTGGTCGCGGCGTTCAACTCCGCGATGGCGGTCCCTATGGCGGAGTGGACAGGCCAAAGCTGGCGCTGGTCGTCCCTGATGGTGGTCGGTGTGATGGCATTGGCTAGCGTAGTTGTCTGGGCTACCCAGTTGGGCGCGGATCGACGTGCGGCACAGAATACGCCCGCTGGCGCGGCAACCAGTTCTTCGGTGTGGCGTTTGCCCCTGGCCTGGCATATCACCCTGTACATGGGTTTGAACTCGGTGGCTTACTACATGATTGCCAGCTGGTTGCCTGTGATGCTGGTGAACTATGGCTTTGAGCCGGATCATGCGGGCCAGATTCATGGTTTGATGCAGTTGGCTACCGCCGTACCGGCCTTGCTGCTGATGCCCGTGTTGAGCCGTGTGCACGACCAGCGTGCGGTGGCCTTGGCGGGTGCCTTGTTGCAGACCCTGACTTTTGTGGGCTTTCTGGTCTTGCCGTCCTGGTCCTTGCTGTGGGCGGTGCTGTTTGGCTTTGGTAGTGGCAGCGTATTCCTGATTGCCTTGGCCTTGATTGGGGTACGTTCTACGTCTACTTCGCAGGCGGCGTCCCTGTCGGGTATGGCGCAGTGCATGGGCTATTTGCTGGCCGCGTTTGGGCCTCCCGCCATGGGCGGTTTGCATGACCTGTTCAATAGCTGGGGCTGGGCCTTGGGTTTGTGCATTCTGGTCAGCTTTGGAATGGGCTACGCCGGTTGGTTGGCGGCTCGCCCCGCAGCTGCAAGCAAAGCCTGAGCTGAATTGCTGAAAGCCAGGTAGTCGGACCTCCGAGAGAGGGCCAAACAAAAGCGGCCTGTAATTGAAATACCCTTAGGGGCATCCAATTACAGGCCGTTTTGTTTTTTGGGTTACTGGCAGAGTTCAGTTTTGCAAAGGCTATTCCTGTGTTCAGCTTCTGTCGCCTACGACAAAATTGCCTGCTCCGAGTCACCCGCTCTGAGGTCTGACTATTCTTTAATGCGCAGCGAAATGGTGTGCAAGGCCAGGCCACCCAAGGCCAGCAAGGCACCTACCCAGGCGGTCGAAGTCCAGCCCCAGCCAGCGGCAATCGTCAAACCACCCAACCATGCACCTAGCGCATTGGCCATATTGAAAGCCGAGTGATTCAGCGCAGCCGCCAGTGTTTGGGCATCACCTGCCACGTCCATCAGGCGAATCTGCAAAGCGGGGCCCAAGGCCACCAGGGTGCCAATCAGCATGATGTTCAAGGGACCAAGGATTGGATGGTGGGCCGTGATCATGAACAGCAAGAGCACGCCGGTAGCCCAGATCAGAACCAGGCGAATGCTGCGATCCAGGTAGCGGTCCGCATAGCGGGCGCCCAGTAAATTGCCCAGCACCATGCCAACGCCAAACAAGGCCAGCACGACAGGGATGGCGCTGACCGACAGGCCCGCCAGTTCCATCAAGGTGGATTTTACGTAGCTGAACACCGAGAACATGCCACCAAAACCAATTGCGCCTATGCCCAGCGTCAACCAGACTTGCTTGCGCTTCAGGGCCCCCAGTTCGCGCAAAGGGCTGGCCAGCGTGTTGGCGGGAATGAAAGGCACAAAGCGCAGTACCAGCCCCATCGTCAGCAAGGCGATCAGGCTGACGAAGGTAAAGGCCGCCTGCCAGCTCAGCCATTGTCCCAAGGTGGTGGCAATGGGCACACCCAATAAGGTAGCGACTGTCAGACCCAGCATGACGTAGGCCACGGCCTGTGCGCGGCGATGCGGCGGCACCAGGCGAGCGGCTACCAGGGCGGCAACACCAAAGTAGGTGCCATGCGGAAAGCCGGCCAGAAAGCGGGTGATCAACACGGTTTCATAGCTGGGGGCGATCACGGTCAGGAAATTGCCCACGGCATAAGCGCCCATCAAGGCTATTAACAGACGGCGCCAGGGCCAGCGTGCGCCCAGTACGGCCAGTACCGGAGCGCCGATCACCACGCCTAAAGCGTAAGCGCTGATCAAGTGGCCCGCGGTGGGAATATCGATACCCAGATCCTGGGCCACATCGGGTAGCAAACCCATGATGACAAATTCGCCGGTGCCGATGGAAAAACCACCCACAGCCAAGGCCAGAATGGCCAGTAAAACCTGGCGGGGGGATAAGGAAGAGTGCGAAGAAGACAAGATAAACGCCTGAGAATCAAGAAGGGCAGTGTGTCCAACCCGTAAGAGGCCTTATTGTCGCGCAGTCATGGGGCAAGGCTCAAGATTTCTAAGGACGGAATAGGGTCATGTAACTGTAGGGAATTGAAGATCTTTTTAAGTTTTTAATTCTTATTACGTCCTAGCACAAATTAATTTATCAAGCTATAGCGTCAGCCCTAAACAACGTATGCAGATTTTTTTTAGTTTTTTATATAAAATCACGGTATTGGGTGTTTTGTATCCAATCATTTTCCTGTGGTAGCTTTCCCCTGATTTTGCAAGAAATCGGGGGTTTTTTTTATTCTGATTATTTTCGATTTCAATCATTAGTGCATTGAAAGTCCAATGCCAAAGCGGCTTGTCAGCTTGACAGGCGGGCATGTCGGACGAAGTGGCGTCGTAAGGATAATTCATGAATGGGCCAGTGCTGGTTTGCACTTGGCCCATTATTTTTAGCTCGATTTTATCCGGATTTGATTCATTTTATTTAATCGCGTTTTATCCATTCTAATTATGTCCGGTCATATTTGGGTTGGAGATTTGCCCTCGAAAATTCTGGATGGGTGCAGAGATGCTTGCCAGGGTTAAGAACGTCTTTTTGTGCCGTCTATGAGATTTTGTCCGGCTTAATAAAAGAATCAATTTTGCCGATTTGCATAATGTTTATGGTATTGCAAATATAAGAGTTATTTATATCTCATTATCATATATCTGCTGATTAAAGCCGATCTTGAGAACTGAGCTCAATTGAGTTTCACGCTTATGAAGATAAATGGAATTGAACTGTACGGACGAAATAGAGCGTTCAAATTGATCGTGTTGTTGTTTGGGTTTGTCGCTATGCGCGCGGCACTTTGTTCCAGAGCCTGATCGCTTAATTGACCTGCTAGCTGAGTAAAAATGTTCTTTGATATGACTCGAATGTTTAGTGTGGTTAAACGCATTCAGGGTATTGACCTGATAAAAATTTATTTTTAATTGCAGTTTGTGTCCGAATTTTTACATGATGGGAAGTGGAGAAATACGACGCTGATCTGTTGGGGCTGAACGACGGGGATGGTTTGACATTTGACCATCTGGTGTTCAGTTTTTCTCCCTTGTTCGCTGGCTGGTCTGGGCGGGCGGTTGAGTTAGAATCACTTAGGCAGCACCGTAAAGGAGGTGGTCATGAAAGTTGCATTGGGCCAGATGGCCGTATCCAAAGATTCGCAGGAAAACCTGAGCGCTTGCCTGGGTTTGATCGAACAAGCCTTGCGCTCCGGCGCGCAGTTACTGGTTTTGCCTGAAGGTGTGCTGGCCAGAAATGTGGCCGACCCTGAAGTGGTCCTGAAATCCGCACAAGCCCTGGATGGGGAGTTTGTCAGCCGACTGAGCGCTGCCACCCGTGATACTGATTTAACCGTGGTGTTCTGCATTCATACCCCGGCCGGAGAAGGCAAGGTTTGTAACACCTTGGTGGTGCTGCGCGATGGCCAGGTTCTGGCGCATTACAACAAGCTTCATTTGTACGATGCCTTCTCGGTACAAGAATCACGCTATGTACAGCCAGGTACAGAAATCCCCGCCTTGATTGATGTGGCCGGTTTCAAAGTAGGTTTGATGACTTGCTACGACTTGCGCTTTCCTGAGCTGGCCCGACGCTTGTGCGTGGACGGGGCGCAAGTCTTGCTGGCGCCGTCGGCCTGGCTGAAAGGTCCCTTGAAGGAACACCACTGGCGTGTGCTGACGACGGCTCGCGCTTTGGAAAATACGGCCTATATGGTGGCCGTCGGTGAGTGTGGTGAACGCAATATTGGCCAAAGTCTGGTGGTGGATCCCTTGGGTGTGATCGTGGCCCAGGCGGCAGAAACTCCCACATTGCTTTTGGTTGATCTGGATCGGGAGCGTTTGGCTTATGCCCGTCGCATTTTGCCCGTACTGGAAAACCGTCGCTTTGCTCCGCCCGAACTGGGCTGAACTAGCGGGGTTCAGCCTGCTTTTCTGAATGTCAGATTGACCCGGCCTGTGCCCCATACCGGATGGGCCGGGCCCTCCAGTCTGCGTACCCCATGGAAATTCAATCTGGATGGCCCCCACCAGACCAGCACATCACCATCGCGCAGTCGCAGGGTACGCACCGGGTCGCTGCGTTTTGCGCCGCCCCATAAAAACAAGGCCTCACGTCCCAGGGAGACCGAGACAATCGGGTGCTGCAAGTTGCGCTCGTTTCTATCCTGATGCAAGGACATATGCGCCTGCTCGTCGTAGTAATTGATCAGACAGGTATCGGGTTGAAAAGGGCCCTGGCCCGACTCCTGGGCAATGCGCGTTAATAGTTCCTTGAATATGGCAGGCATGGCGGGCCAGGCCAAACCGCTTTGCGGGTCCGTGGGGCTGTAACGGTAGCCGTGTTCGTCCGATATCCATCCCAGGTCGCCACAACTGCTTTGTGCGGCCGACATACGATGCCCTGAGGGAACCTGCATATGCCGCCAAGGAGCACTGTGCACCAGTTCTTGAACCGCCTGTGCCAAGCTGGCGGCATAGGGCAGGGCCAGCCCCGGAAGGGCGATCAGGCCGGTATCCAGAGTCAGGACGTTGCCGGGAACGGGATCAAACAGGGAGAGCGTGGACATGCGCGATAGGGCGAATAAAGCAGTGACCAGAGTATAGTAATCGGGATTGTATTTTTGCGACTTCCCAGTAGAGGTGTCTATGGTCGAGCTGCTGATTCCACAACGTCAACACAGCATTGGTGCATTTGAAGTGGGGCGCGTTCTGCCCTTTCGCCAACGGCGTATGGTGGGACCTTTTATCTTCTTTGATCGTATGGGGCCACAAGAGCTGACGGCACCTGTAGGGACAGAAAACGATGTGCTGCCACACCCGCATATTGGCCTGTCTACCGTCACCTATTTATTTGAAGGTGCCATGACACACCGTGACAGTCTGGGCGTGGAACAAGAGATTACGCCCGGCGCCTTGAACTGGATGACCGCTGGTTCAGGCATCAGCCATTCCGAGCGCTTTGAGCCCATGCGTACCCAAGGTGGCCGTATGGATGGCATTCAGGCCTGGGTGGCTTTGCCGGAACATAAAGAAGAGCAAAACCCGGATTTTGTGCATTACGAGGCCGAACAACTGCCTTTGATTCAGGACACGGGCCTGGAAGGTCGCCTGATAGCCGGATCGGCGCTGGGTCTGTGCAGCCCTGCCAGTGTGGCCTCACCCTTGTTCTATATGGAACTACGCGTACAAGCGGGCCAGCCTGTCCCCTTGCCAACCGGCCATGAAGAGCGCGCCATTTATGTCTGTACGGGCGCGCTGGAGGTAGGCGCTCAACGCTATTGCGCCGGTCAGATGCTGGTCTTTGCCAAAGGCGACAGCCCTCGCATCCTGGCCGAGCAAAACAGCCATTTGATGCTGTTGGGCGGCGAGCCCCTGGGACCACGCCATATCTGGTGGAACTTTGTGTCCTCGCGCAAGGACCGTATCGAGCAGGCCAAGGACGATTGGCTCAATGGTCGCATCAGCCTGCCCCCACTGGACGATGAGCAGTTCATCCCTTTACCTGCGGTGTAATGCTCTTTACGTCGATGGTGGAGGTGTTTGACCTTGTACGTGGACCGTGACCTCATGGTGAATCGGAGTGTTGATGGAGCGGGCAATAAAGCAGTATTCACCTACGCGATCGTGAAGCGATTTGGACAAGGCAAGGTCACTGTCCGGTGTGATCGTGACGAAGGGGCGCAAGGTAACACTCTCGAATTGCCCAGCCCCGTTGGCCTCTTCAATCATGATGCCGGTAGGGTGGTCTTCATAGGCCGTGACCACAATGCCGGCTTCTGCCGCTATTCCCAGGTACCAAAGCATATGACACTGAGCAATCGATGCCAGGAAAAGCTGCTCTGGGTTGTCGCCTCGAAAGGCAGGGTCTGAGGAGGCAGCAATGGTCTCCAGGCCAACTGCCATCACGTCGTGGTTACGTGAGTAGGAGCGAAGGGTGCGGGTGCCGCTCCCGGTGTTGCCGGTCCAACTGATCAACAGTTCATAGTGGTGCGTTTTCATAGCTCTGCTCAGGCAAAGTGGCAAGGAGCAAAAAGAGTAGCAGCGGGGGGGGGCAATCGTACATACAAAAAAAAGCCCTGGAAAGAATCCAGGGCTTTGAAGGCTTGCTCATCAGGCTGGTGGATTTGCCTGTATCCGCTCTATGAGCAGACTGGTTTTTTGATTGACGAGCAAGCCGGGCAAACGGAATAGTACCGCTTGCGCAGCTTGTTTAGGAGGTCAATTGTACGGACTGGCGTCAAGCGAAACAAAAAAGACCAGTTTGATAGCAGGGCTATTGCAAATTGGCTTATAAGCATTGATTGGCGCTGCTTATCCATCAATCACGGGCAGGAATGCTCAAGCCGCGTTGTACTGCCGGGCGGGCCTGAAACTGGGCCAGAACACGGGCCACATTCTTGAACTGCTCGTACTCCACAAGCTCGCCTGCGCCGTAAAAACCGATCAGGTTGGCAATCCAGGGGAACAGGGCAATATCGGCGATGGAGTAGCTGTTGCCCACCATCCAGTCCTTGCCATCCAGATGCTTGTCGATCACACCCAGCAAGCGCTTGGATTCGTTGACATAGCGGTCGCGGGGGCGCTTGTCTTCAAAGTCCTTGCCAGCAAATTTGTGGAAGAAACCCAACTGACCAAACATGGGGCCTACGCCACCCATCTGGAACATCAGCCATTGCAGGGTTTCATAGCGTTGGGCCGGGTCTGCAGAGAGCAACTGGCCGGTTTTTTCTGCAAGGTAGATCAGGATGGCACCGGACTCGAACAAGGCCAGCGGTTTATTGCCGGGGCCATTGGGGTCCAGAATTGCCGGGATCTTGTTGTTGCTGCTGAGCGAAATAAATTCCGGGCTGAGCTGATCGTTGCGCTCAAAGCTGACCAGATGTGGCTCGTAAGGCAGGCCAATTTCTTCCAGCATGATGGATACCTTGACCCCATTGGGAGTGGGCAAGGAATACAGTTGCAGGCGTTCGGGGTGCTGGGCCGGCCATTTGCCGGTGATGGGGAATGCGGAGAGATCGATTGTCATGACGTCCTTCACAATGGGGTGTAGAGGAAGTCTTGATAGTAGCAAGCTGTACGGTGACATACCGTCGCAGCCCGCTCCCCAGTAAGGTATTTGTTCCTCTTAGCGGCTGCGCGGGCGCAAGGGGTCCAGCAAGGATTTCAGGCCATTGTGATCCAGCTCGTGCATCAGGGCCAGTAGCTGCCCTAGCCGCCCGGAAGGAAAGCCTTCACGGGCAAACCAGTTCAGATAATGTCCCGGCAGGTCGGCCAGCAAGCGACCTTTGTATTTGCCGTAAGGCATGGTGGTATTTAACAGGGCAAGCAGGTCGTCGCTGGATTCAAGCATGGGGGCTTAACGTAGATGGTCGGCAAAGAAAGCTAGTGTACGTTCCTGAGCCAGTTTGTAGGACGCTTCGTGAAAATCGGGGCGATGATCGCAGCCAAAACCATGCCCGGCAGGTTCGTACACGTAAATGGCCACATCCTTTTGCGCGTCTTTAATGGTCTGAATGGCGCTGGCAGGGATGGAGTGATCCTGGGCACCAAAATGCATTTGAACTGGAATCCTGGGCTGTTCCTGGGCGTTCTGGGCGATTTGCGAACCATACCAGCAACTGGCGGCTTTCAGGCCTTGCAAGCGGCAGGCGGCCAGCCAGCTCAAGGAGCCACCCCAGCAATAGCCGACAATACCAATCTTGCGCGAACCCAAGGCGTCCACGCAGGCCTGAATATCCAGCAGGGTCTTATCAAGCGCAATGCCGTTGCGCAGTGCCAGACCTGCTTGCACGTCCTCGGCGGTATAGCCCAGCTCTACATTTTTCTCTTGCCGGTCGAACAGGGCGGGAGACAGGACACGGTAGCCTTGCTCGGCAAAGCGTTCGCAGGTGTTGCGTATGTGTTGATTGACACCAAAAATTTCCTGCAACACGATCAAGCCGCGTTCGGCCTGTTCATCGCCTGCGACATAGGCTTCGAAACGGTGCTGGTCTGCGCTGGTCAAGCTAAGCGTACTCATGGCGTGTCCTTTAGCTGTAAAACAATAATTCTCTCTTATAACAGTCGCCCATACTGGGAGGCCAGCCTCAGGACGTTTACAATCCACCCAGAACGGCGGGGGTGTCTGGCTCTCGCCCAAGCCCCTCCTACTTCAATGGAATAATGATGCGTGACGTGCTAATGGACAGTCTGTTCTGGACGATTGTGATGCCCTGGTTCTTGTTTTTAGGGCTATTTCTTGTTCCCAAGAAACCTTCCTGGTTGCGAAACTACGCCTTTCCCGGCGTGTTTATTGCAGTAGGTTTGGGTCTGGTGGCTGGGGTAGCAGTCGGTGTGGGCATTTTCAGCATCGTGCTGGGCCTGATCGCCTTTGCCGTGTGCTACGAAAAGCCGAAAGCCAGCGCCTGAGTCAGGAGCAAACGGTTTGATGAAAAACCATCGCGGCGTGCTGCCTGCGATGGTTTTTTTTGTCGCCGGGCCGCCCCAAGGCTCGGAGCCCCTAGCGAATCCGAGCGGCATACAAGCCGCGAGGTGGAGCGCAAGCCGAAGGCGTAGCGTGGAGGGGGGCTTCAGCCGTCGACTGGCTCGGCAGGCGTATCCAGCGTCAGCAAGTAGAAGGCGACATCCAGCCAGCGGCCAAATTTGAACCCCACTTCCTTGAAGGTGCCCGCATGGGTGAAGCCCAGGCTTTGATGCAGGTGGATACTGCCCGCATTGCTGGCATCAATACAGCCTACCAGGGTATGCACATTGGCCAGACGGGCACGCGTGATCAGCTCTTGCATCAGAATCTTGCCCAGCCCTTTGCCGCGGTGCTCCGGGTGCACATAGACACTGTGTTCCATGGTGTATTTGTAGGCGGGAAAGGCGCGGAAGGTGCCCCAACTGGCAAAGCCCATCAACGTTCCTGCATCGTCAATGACGCCGACCACGGGAAAGCCGTTGGCGCGTTTGGTGGCAAACCAGCTCACCATGGCTTCGGGCGGGCGTGGCACATAGTCGTATAGCGCGGTGGAGTTCACGATGGCGTCGTTCAGAATCGCCAAAATAGCGGCTGCATGCTGCTCTTCATTGCAGTCTATAAAACGCAAGCCGCTTTCGCTGTCTTTCATTGATCCTTTCCTGTCAGGGGGAAGACCAGGGCTTCGTCGCCAATCGCGACGAGGTACTTGGCGGTCCGGGTGTATGGATGGCTACAGCTCAAGAGCGCTCGCTCTGGCCTATCGTGTGGCGTATTTTATTCCACTCTATTGGGTTTCTCATGGGAAATTCCCATTAAGAAAATGTCGTGATTCCCCCTGGTTTGAGGCCCTGGATTCTGGCATCCAGACCTACGCCTCAGGAAAAGAAAAACGCGCAGCCTGGGCTGCGCGTTTTTTGCACTCTTGCTGCCTAGGTCAAGGCTGATCTGCTTGCCTACGCACCCATGTCCAGCAATCAATCGTAGCGAGCGGCGATATTGCGTTCACCAATGGCCAGACCCGTGGTCATCCCCAAGCCCGTGTGCATAACCGTCACTTGCGTACTGCCATCGGCCTGCAAGACAGAAAATGGAGCCGGGCCCTTTGCACCGTATACCCCTTGCCAGCGTTGCAGCACCTGCACCGGGCAACCCAGCACGGTTTCTGCCAGAGCCAGCAAGTACTGGTCTGTTTCTTCCTGGTTGAAGGGGCTGGCTTGCTGGCCGTAGTCGTGCGAGTCACCAATAATCAGATCCCCGTCCGGGGTGGGGCTAATCAGCAAATGAATGCCTTGATCCAGCAGGACGCCATGACGTTGCTGTACTTGCTCGCGCAGCGTGTCTGCCAGCGGCAGATCGCTAAAGGCACCATAGTGCAGGCAGGACAAACCTGTCAGCAAAGGTCGGTCCAAGGCCCAGCCTGTGTCCTGTGCACGCACTTTCAGCATTTGCAGACGTGTCACCGACGGCTTGACGGTATCGAGCAGTTCGCGATGCAGGCTGCTGTAGTCGTGACCGGGGCACACAAAAATGCTGTTGGCGGTGAAGTTGCCCACGCTGCTGTGTACCTGCCCCTCTTGGGCATAGTGCACATGCGCTTGGGTATACACATCCACGCCCATTGTTTGCAGGCTGCTGGTAATGGCGGGCAGGGCGTCGCGCGAGTAGATCTGCAAATCATCCAGACCTTGCAGCGCGCCGTGGTGATGCCCCAGACGGCCTTCAAAGAGTGTCGCCAGTTCCTTGCCGCTGAGCATCTGGCAGGCCACGCCTTCGTCCTTGGCACGGCCTTGGGCAAAGTCTTCCAGCAGTTCCAGTTCCAGGTGATTGCGTGCCAGGACCAGCGAGCCATTGCTGCGCACATGAAAGCCCGCTTGTGCCGCCAGATCCAGCCACAGACCTCGGCTTTGGCGTGCCAGTTCCATCATGATGCCCGGCGCCTGACCGGTCACCAGTACCTGACCAAAATTACGTATGGTGGCGCCTTGGGCCTGGTGGCTGCGCTCGAGCACAGCCACGCTAAGCTTGCGGCGGGCAGCCGCCCAGGCATGTGCCATGCCCAGGATGCCGCCCCCCACCACGATGACATCGTAGTGTTGTGTGCTCATTACTTCTTGGCTTCCGATTTACCGTCGTAACGTTTGGTCCACTCTTCGATAATGCGCTCGCGGTTTTCAGCGGCCCAGACGAAGTTGTTGTCAATCAGACGCTGGTTCAGGTCTGCTGGCAGGTGCGGGTTGGCCGTGGCGATAGAAGGGATGGCCAGCACGGCAAAGTTGGTCTTGTACAAGTGGTTGGCTTCTTCGCTGGCGGAGAAGTCAGCCAGTTTCTGCGCGGCTTCCAGGTTCTTGGTGCCTTTCATGATGGCAGCGGCTTCAATTTCCCAGCCCAGGCCTTCTTTGGGGAACACCAGTTCCAGCGGAGCGCCTTCTTCTTTCAGGCGAGCGCCACGGTAGTCAAAGGACACGCCAATCGTGTATTCGCCAGCGGCAGCCATATTGCAAGGCTTGGAGCCGGAGTGGGTGTAGGCGCCGATGTTCTTGTGCAGACCGTCCATGAAGGTCCAGCCTTTTTCTTCACCAAACAGTTGCAGCCAGGCGCTTACGTCCAGAAAGCCGGTGCCCGAAGATGCGGGGTTAGGCATGACGATCTTGCCAGCGTACTCGGGCTTGGTCAGATCTTCCCAGGACGTGGGCATGGGCAGCTTGTTCTTTTCCAGCTCAACAGTGTTCACGCACAGGGCGGCGGCAAAACCGTCCATGCCAACCCAGCTAGGTGGGTTGTTTTGATCGCGCATTTTGGCGTCGATCTTGTCCAGGCCTTGGGGGGCGTAAGGCTGCAGCATGTTCTGGCTGGCCATCAAGCCCAGCGAGGAACCGGCCAGACCCCAGACGGCGTCAGCCTTGGGGTTGTTCTTTTCAGCCAGCAGTTTGGCGGTAATGATGCCAGTGGAGTCACGCACCCATTGGATCTTGATATCGGGGTTCTTTTTCTCGAAAGCAGCCTGGTAAGCCTTGAGCTGATCGGCTTCCAGCGCGGTGTAGACGGTCAGGGTCGTAGCGGCTTGAGCCAGGGAAGCGGCGCCCATCAAAGCGGCAGCCAAGGAGCTCAGAACAATGGTTTTCATGGAGAAGTGTCCTTGTGACAGCAAAAGGGGGGGTGGGGTTAGAGAGAGTCGCCAGGGCATTCGCCCTGGGCCATCCGCTCGGTGATTTGTTCAACCACGGCAGGCAGTTGGGCAACGGTGTCGATCAGGTAATGCGGTTGGGCGTTGGCGAAGGTGGCCGCGGCGCGATCACGCAGGGTTTGGCGGCTTTCTTCGTCCAGAGCCAGAAATTCCAGTTCGGTCAGTCCGGCGGCATTGCCTGACAGCAGCAAACCTACCGTCCACATACCGGCATTGCGGCCTTCTTCAATGCCGACCGGGGTGTCGTCAATCTTCACGCAGGCACCGACATTCCTGATTTCCAGACGAATGACGTTTTCCAGGGCCATGGCAGGCCAAGGGCGTGCTTGCGGGACTTCGTCAAAGGCGACGTGGTAGTCCACCAGTACTTGTTGGCGGTGGGCGTGTTGCAGCAGGTTGTCCAGAACCAGACGCGGGTAGCCGGAGCAGGAGCCGATTTTCAGGCCTTGGCGGCGTGCCCAGGACAAGGTTTCACGGGCACCGGGAATGGCGGCGGAGAACTCGCCCACGCGTTCGTTCTGCATGGGCAGGAAGGTGTTGTAGATACGGTCTACATCGCTGTCATCGGGTTCGCGCTCATGCAGGGCCACAAACTGGGCGTGCACTTCAGGCAACTCCAGCATGGCCTTGATGTGATCCCATTTACCGATGCCCATCGCGCTGCGGGCCTGGTCCAGGTTCAGATTCAGATCAAAGCACTTGAAGGCTTCAACCAGAATCTGGGTGGGAGCAAAGGATCCAAAATCCACCAGTGTGCCGGCCCAGTCAAAAATCAGGGCTTCAAGGCGTGGAGTCTGGTGATTTGGCATATCAAGCGATGTATTCGCGCAAGTTGGGGATGACATTGCGGTCCTGTCAGGTTGGAGAAAGAGAAGAAGGGGAGCGCCAGGCCTGGCTGCGGCGCAAGGAAGCGCGGCTCAGAACATGAACCAGGACGCAGACAAAGCCGGAGCTGAGCATGATGACCGTGCACATGGCAGCGGCCGGGCCGATAAAGCCGGCGTCGTCCATATTCATGACCGCTACCGAGGCCAGCACGGTTTGCGGGCTGTACAGAAACACGACGGCAGACACGGTGGTCATGGCCGAGACGAACAGGTAGCGCGCCACCGACAGCAAGGCAGGCAGGCACAGCGGCACGGTGACACCCATCAAGGTGGACAGACGCGGAGCCTTCAGGGAGGCGGCAGCGGCTTCCAGCTCGCCAGGAATGGCTTTCAGGGCCGTCACAAAGTTCAGATGGGCACTGGTGTACAGGTGAATTACCGTACACAGGACCAGCAAGCTCATGGAGCCGTACAGACCGGACAAGGGATTGTTGGGGTGGTTGAAAAAGAAGATGTAGCCCAGGCCCAGCACCAGACCGGGAATGGCCATGGGAGCCAGCGCCAGCATTTGCAGCACGCCGTACAAGCCTTTTTCGGACTGACCACGGGCAGGCAGTTTCTCCAGCACCCAGGCGCCCAGAAAGATCAGGGCCGAACCCAGAATGGCGGTAAACAAGGCCATGGTCAGGCTGTTGCGCCAGGCCAGCCAGCCGCCACCGTCCATATTGTTGAAGTCGTAGGACTTCAGGGACAGGCTCAGGTTGTAAGGCCAGAACTTGATCAGGGACGCCCAGACCGCCATGCCCACAATGCTCAGAATGGCCAGGGATACCAGTACCAGAACGAGAGTGAAGTAACGGTCGCGCTGACGGTGTGGTAGAGGCGAGTAGGCGCTGAGCGAGCCTTGAGCCTGCCCGCTGGCACGAGCACGCAGATGACGGTCCAGAAAGAAGGTCAGCACAGCGGGAATCAGCAACAGCACGCCAATGGCCGCGCCTTTGGAAAACTGCAACTGACCGACCACGGCTTTATAGGCTTCCATGGCCAGCACGTTGTAGGAACCGCCCACCACTTTGGGCACACCAAAGTCGGTGACGGTCAGAGTAAAGACCAGGCATGCGGCGGAAAAAACGGCATAGCGGCTGGCGGGCAGGGTTACCGTCAGGAAGCGACGCCAGGAGTTGGCACCCATGGCGCGGGCAGCGTCATACAGACGAGCATCGGCCAGGGCCAGACCGGTACTGAGAATCATCAGGGCGTGGGGGAAGGTGTAGAAGGCTTCGCCCAGCACAATGCCCCAGAAACCATAAATCGTTTCACCGCCCAACCAGTGACGCAGCAAACCTTGATTGCCAAACAGGTAGATCAGGGACAGGCCTGGCATCAGCGATGGGGCCAGCAAGGGCAAAAGGCCCAGCGCACGAAATAGTCCGGCACCGCGTATGCAGCAGCGTTGCAGGGCAAAGGCGAACGCGTAGGCAACGGGGATCACGATCAGCAAGGTGGTCACGCCCACCAGAATGCTGCGGCCCACCATGGGCATGAAGCCCGGGGCGCTGATCACCGACCAGAACTGACCCAAACCCACCAGTTGCCCGTCGCCGTCCTGAATGGCGCGCAGCAAGATGAACAGCATGGGCAGGGCCAGGAACAGGACCAGCAGGGCAAACAGGGCAATCAATAAGGCGCGTCGTGCCGCCGAGCCTATCCAGACAGGCAAAACGGGACGGGTCAGGGGATGGTTCTTCACGCTAGTTTCAGCAACGGGCAGGCCATACAGGCTGGTGGAGCGCAGGGACGCCGCGCCAGGCTGTGGTGTGGAATCAATGGTGGGCATGCAGCGCCTCGCTGGGAAGCTGAATGCGGCAGCGACGTGCGGCCAAGGGGTCAAGCAAGCGATCCCCTTGTTCGGGGTTGACGATGGCCTGGACAGTGAGCCCGTCCATGCCTTCGGGGCGCAGAATCAGCTTGTAGTGACGGCCCAAAAACACGCCGTCCACGATGTCGGCCAAAAAGGTATTGGTCGTGGTGGCCGGGCTGCTGTTATCCAGTACCCGAATGTTTTCAGGGCGGATGAAAAGACGTCCTGCTGCAGTAGGCGCTTCCTGACCCAAGTCCAGACGAACGCGCTCGACCAGCACCGAGCAATCGTGCAAGGGCGTAAAGGGCAGCCAGTTGGCTTCACCGATAAAGCCCGCCACAAAGGGATCAGAGGGGGCTCGGTACAAAGCCTGGGGGCGATCAAATTGCACCAGCCGGCCTTTTTCCATCACGGCGATACGGTCGGCCATGACCATGGCTTCTTCCTGATCGTGCGTCACCATCAAGGTGGTGATGGACAGTTGCTTTTGCAGCGCACGCAGCTCGATACGCAGCCGCTCGCGCACCTGGGCATCCAGCGCCGACATGGGTTCGTCCAGCAAGAGCAAGGAGGGTGAGGGGGCCAGTGCACGAGCCAGGGCCACACGCTGCTGCTGACCACCCGACAGTTGTGCCGGGTACTTGTTTTCCGAACCGGACAGGCCGACCAGATCCAGCATCTCGGAGACGCGTTGACGCACTTGGGTGGCCAGGTTCTTGCGGGGCGACAGGCCGTAGGCAATATTCTGGGCCACGGTCAGGTTGGGGAACAGGGCGTAGGACTGAAACAGGATGCCGTAATCACGCTGTTGAGGGGGCAGGTGAGTAATGTCACGGCCCGCCATCACGATGATGCCTTGATCGGCTTGTTGCAGCCCGGCAATGCATCGCAGCAAGGTGGTTTTGCCACAGCCCGAGGGGCCCAGCAAACACACCAGTTCACCGGCTTGTATATCCAGGCTGACCTGGTCCAGGGCGGTAAAGGAGCCGAACTGCTTGTGCAGTCCTTGTATGGTTAAAAATGCGGGCTTGGCGCTCATCCTGGGTTCCGACTTGTCATGAATGTCATGAACGTCAGTATGGGAGTCGGATATGGCGGCACTATGACAGTACAACTAATTTCTGTAATACGAGCATCGGATAATTTGGGCTTTGATTCTTCCCCGAGGAGAGCGGCAGCATGCTGGCTCTGGAACTGAAGTCCTTTCACGCCACGGCTCATTGTGGCTCCATCACCAAGGCTGCCCAGCAATTGGGGATCAGCCAGCCCACCGTGACCTCGCATCTGCGACAGCTGGAAACCCGCTATGGCGTGGAGCTGTTCTATAGGCAAGGCAAGGGGGTGTACTTAAGCCAGCAAGGGGAACGCCTCTTGCCCCAAGTCGAGCAACTGATGCAGCAAGCTGCCCAGATCGATTTCAGTTTGCGTGATCTGCGCGATCTGAAAAGTGGCATGTTGCGAGTGGGCGCGACCGGGCCGTATTACATCATGGCTGTATTACGGAATTTCCATCAGGCTTATCCCGGCGTGAAGATGCGTTTGAGCATTGATAATTCGCAACGGGTCTTGAGTGCCTTGCATGACTATCAACTTGATGTGATTGCGTCCTCGGCGCTGGTTGATGATCCGCGTCTGGTGCGTCTGCTGCTGGCTTCTGATCCCTTGGTGGCCGTGCTGCGAGTGGATCATCCTTTGGCTAACCGGCAGCGTGTGCGTATTGTGGACCTGTGCCGCCATCCCATTCTGATGCGTGAGCCCGGGTCCATGACACGGGAGCTATGCTATCAAGTGTTCCGGCAGGCGGGGCAGGAGCCGACGCAGCTGCTGGAGATAGGGAGCCGGGAGGCGATAGGGTGGGGAGTGGTGTGCGGCATGGGGGCCAGTTTGCTGCCCTTGCGTGAAGTGCCTGCGCATCCGGACATTATCAGTGTGCCACTCAGTGATGTCTCGGCTCATTTGAGCGAGTTTGTGTATTGCTTGAAAGAACGCGCGCAGGGCCATGCCATACGCGCGTTTCTGGAGCAGGTGCAGGCCGAGCTGCCTGCACCTGCATAAGGCCAGGATCAAGCCAGTTCGGCCAGACCTTTCTCAAAAGCCTGACGGGCCTTCTGGACAGCGTCGCGCTGTTCCTGAACGGCTTTGCGCTGGCTGGCAATCTGGTCTTCCTGCTGGGCCAGTTGCTCGCTGAAACGCTGACCCAAGGTGCTTTGTGCACTGACGGCAGCCAGGTTGGCGCGGATGCGTTCCTGTTCAGCCACGGTTTCGTTCAGGGTCTCAACGGCCTGATTTTGCGCTTGCTGCGCCTGACTCAGCTGACGACGCAGCTCGATCAGCTTGTCCATCCTGGCTTGTTGCGCGCTGTCCTGGCCGTTTCCACGCCACTGCAGCAGCATGTTTTCGTCGATTTCTTCCAGGCGCAATTCCATATGGTCTTGCAGGCTCAGCTGGGCCGTGACGGTGACCGTCTTGCCCTTGGCAACTTTCACTTTCAGGCGGTGCTCCTGGGCGGTGTCGCTATCATGGGCGTCGGACTTGAAGGTCCAGCCATCCTGACGAGGCAACTGGATCAGCACCGTGCGATCTTCATCGGCCGGAGCCTTGATCTCGTAGCGGAAGTTCTGCAAACGCGTCCATTCCGAACGGGCAACGCCATCAGTCACACGGGTTTTGCTCAGGCGGTATTCATCCGTTTGCTCTTCGCGGATTTGAACTTTGCTGTCTTGGGCAAAGTAGATCAAACGCTGCTCGCCAGCAGGCAGACCGGCCAGCTCTGCATCACCCACGTGACCGTCCTGTTCATTAAAGACGGTAATAATGCCGGGCGGCAGGCTATTGGCCTGCTCGTTCTTCACCCAAATGGCGGCTGTGGGATAGTCGCCAGCTTGGCCGCTGCGGTAAACCGAGAGGGACTCGGCCTGCAGCGATGTGTCGATAAAGGGCACCGAAACCGTCTGGCCGGTGGGTACGCTTAGCGTTTGTGGCAGGCTAAAGCGCACTTGAGTCTGACCTTCCTGTGCCTGGGTGCTGGCGCCAGCGCCGCCCGAAGCCCACTGTTTGGCCATGCTGCCATCGGCCGCATAGGCGGCGCTTTCCATCATGATGGGAGCGGGTGCGGCTGGAGCCATGCGAGCACGCATGGCCTCACCTGCTGCTTTACGGGCGTGATTTGCGCTGACAGTAGCCTGGGTGTCAGCTTGCGGCGCGATGGAGCTGCCTACCGCCACCGGCAGTTCAGGGCGCTCATTCCAGTAACGTTCCAGCAGACGCTGGCGCAGCATCACAGGCGAGCCCGAGCTTAGCGTGACCTTCACATCTTTCCAGTCCTCACCGCTGGTGTTCTCAAAAATGGCCCAGGCCTGCAGGCGGGCTTTGCCGTCCTGCATCATCAGGCGATAGGAGCTTTTCCATACCGGTGCAGGAATCAGGTAGGACAGGCGGGCTGTCTTGGCGTCGGTCTTGTTCAAGACCAGTTGAATATCACGCGACTGCTGATTGCTTTGACCGGCCAGCACTTCGGTGGCCTGCTGCAATTGCTGTTGCAAGGTCTTGTCCAGTACTTCCAGGCTGGTGTCCGGGCCCAATTCCAGGGTCTGGATCTGGCCCTGTTCTGTCAGCACGCTCAAGATGGCCTGGGCGGGATGTTCCTTGGTGGCCGCAGTAGCTTGCACCCCCAGGACGGCACCCCGTACCAGGCGGCCTTGCGAGCTGGCGCTGACTTGCTGGCCGCGCAGCGCTTGTGCCAGGGTGGCGGGCGAGCGCAGGTCTTTGGCCGAGAAGGGCAGGCTGTCAAAGCTTTCTTTCAGTGGGGCCAGACCCGACAAGGTCAGGGAGTCGATGCGGTTCTTGCCATCGACGGCCATCAGGGTTTTCAGAATGTCATCGACCTGGGTCAGAGGCACACGCAACTGAGCGGTACCGGTGTCAGAGACGGGGATTTGTCGCTCGATCTCGGCCATACCGGCGCTGGATAAGGTAATGGACTCGATCTGCTGGGCCCAGGCGGTGCTGGCTGCCGAGCCCATCCAGACCAGGAGCAAGGCGCCGGTCAAAAAGCGCAGGCGAGGCGTACGCGCAGCGTGGGGCACAAAGTGGTTCATAGCGCTTCCTTATTCATCCGTAAGCGAAACAAAGGGTTGAAGCGCATTATGCCTAGCCTTGTGGGGCTCTGTCTGTCATTCGGGTAACAAAAAAATGCCACCGTCCGGCTTTCTCTACCTGGAGCAAAAAATACTTACGTCATCAAAAGCATGCAAGGCTCTGCTAGGATTTGGGCAGCGTAGCTTGTGCCAGCGCGCGTTTATCAATCTGGTGAAGGATCAATATGATGTGGACGTCGTGGGGCAATGCCTGGGCGGGGATGGGAGTTGCTCTGATCTTGGCGGTCTGTTTTTTCTGGCCAGCCCGACACCTGTCCTGGAGCCTGCCTGTAGAGCTGGAGCCTGAGTTGGACGGGCGTTCGCCGCGTGCTCATCGTCAATGGGGATGGGTATGCCAGAGTCTGGCCCTGGTCCTGATGTTGTGGGCCGGTTGGCGCTGGCAGTTGACGCCTGCAGCAGTGGCGGCCTGTGTGTTTATCGCTGGTACTGCTCTCTTGGCCTGGATTGACGCGGAAACGGGCTATCTACCTGATCGTCTCACCTTGCCCTTGCTGTGGCTGGGCTTGCTGGTCAATCTGGATCACACCTTTAGCAGCTTGCCCTTGGCGGTGATTGGCGCGGCATTGGGCTACAGCTTGCTGTGGTTGTTAAACCATGTGTTCTTGTTGCTGACCGGGCGTGCGGGCATGGGCTATGGCGACTTCAAATTACTGGCCGCGTTGGGAGCGTGGCTGGGGGCCACCGCCTTGCCGGGAATTCTTCTGGCGGCATCGGTATTGGGCTTGCTGGCGGCTCTGGTCTTGCGCCTTGGTGGGCGTTTGCAAGCCGGGCAGGCCATTCACTTTGGTCCGTATCTGGTCCTGGGAGGCTGGGTCATGCTGTTTTCCTTGCCGCGCATTTTGTAAAACATGATTCGTTTTTTCCACAATTAAACAGGCTGTGCAGGCCTTGTCCGCGCTGCCACAGCAAAAGTTTGGACTCGTATGGGAGTCGTGGTAAAACGTCCGGGGCCAGTCGGGCTGGCGGGAGTTCCGCCCGAGCTGTATGTGGAAGTACAACGCGGTTCCATGGACATTGTCCCGCTGACAAAGCAGACGGGAACCTGAGGATGAAGGCATGATTATTGTTGTTGGCGCCGGTGTGGCGGGCTTAGCGGCGGCGCGTCGCCTGAGTATGCAAGGTCAGGAAGTAACGCTGGTGGCTCCTCAGGAGCCCCAGCCCTCGTTTGGTGAGACCTTGTCCGAACGCGGGGCCGTGGTCTTGACCAGCCTGGGCTGGGCAGGCTGTCTGGATGAGACGGTAGCCTTGCGTTCACAAGGGCGTTTTTCGGTATGGGGTAGCGCAGGACTGCGCACCGTGCAGGATGAAGACGGGCAGGGCTACCTGCTGGACAAGGCCCGTCTGGAACAGGTGCTGCTTGAGCGTGTACAAAAAGAAGCGAAGGTCAGTATTCGCCAGACGCGTGTCTTGGGTCTGGAACATCAGCCTGAAGGTGTTATTGCCAGGCTGGCAGACGGTACCAGCCTGGAAGCTGCTGCTTTAATCGACTGTACTGGTCGTGCCGCCTTGTCCGCCGGAGCGGCCGCCCAGCGTCATCGTCTGGATAGACTGGTCGCTGCCTGGCACGTCTTTGACCTGCCTGAAGGGGCAGAACCCTTGGCTGCTTCCCTGGTAGAAGCCGTCGAGTTGGGGTGGTGGTACTTGTCCCCCATGCCGGGTCATCGCCTGATGGTGGCCTTGTTTTCGGACTCGGATCTTTTGCCCGATGGTTTGAGTCGAGATGGTTCGGTCTGGGCCGGTTTGCTGGGCTGTGCCGATGCGGCACGAGTGCGCATGGAAAGCCTGGGTTTGGATAGTCAGATGGCTGATCACGCTCCTAAAGTCAGCGCTGCCGCTAGCTGCACCGTGTCTTACTTCGTAGAAGGCCGCATCTTGCGTGCCGGTGATGCAGGCGCGGCCATGGACCCCCTGGCCGCCAATGGCCTGGCAACGGCCCTGTGGAGCGGATCACAATCGGCACAGGCTGCTGTAGCTCTGACAAAAGGCAATCCCGAGCCGGCGCGTGCTTACGAAAAGGACTATTTGTTGGGTTTGGTGCGTCACCTGAATTCGCAACATGCTCTGTATGGCATGGAGCAACGCTACGCGGCGCAGCCTTTCTGGCAGCGTCGTCATCGCGCCTTGGAGTGATGGTAAAGAGGGCGGGGCAGCGAAATAGCTTGCTGTAAGACCGCCAGAATCAAAAAAGCCGAAACAGTGCTCATGTTGTTTCGGCTTTTTTTATGGCTGATTGTTCTTCGGTAAGTCAGGGCGGTGTTTTGAATACGTCTGCCTTCAGTCCAAAAGGAGTTTGATTTTTCGGAAGGTCGTACCGCTGGAAGAGAGCCCCGGTCATATCAACACTGATTGGATCTACGTATCTGACTTCCTCGTCTTCAAACAGGGGTTCAAGCTGCTTGCTTTCAGACAGAAAAAACAAAAAGCCGGTCATCTTGCGATGACCGGCTTTTTGAGGAATTTGTGGTGCCCAGGAGAGGACTCGAACCTCCACACCCGAAGGCACATGGACCTGAACCATGCGCGTCTACCAATTCCGCCACCTGGGCTTTTGATCAAGGCTGCTGCCCGTCTCAAGCATTCAATTATAGAGTGAGTTTCCTTGGGAAAGCAAGCATTTTTCACTCAATAAATTTAATTTCAATTTCTAGTTGATTGGCATTCTCATTATCATTATAGTGTGTCATGTGATATAGCATAAGAGTATGGACATGAAATTCAACACGATGGATGTCGAGCGGATGCTGCTGGATATGGGCCAAGGCCGAAAATACTCTGCTCGGGCCATGCAGCTCATGCTGATGGCTCTGCTCAAAGAGGGCAGTACTCACGGGTATCAGTTGATACGCCGTTTCGCGCAGCTTAGCCAGAACAGCTATGTTCCCAGCGCTGGTGCGGTCTATCCCGCCCTGGCGTATTGCGCCACGCAAGGCTGGGTGCTGATTGAAGAAGAAGGCCGTCGCAAGATGTACAGCCTGACCAAGGAAGGGCACACGTATCTGGAAGAGCAAAAAGAAAAGTGCGATTACCTGATGCAGTCCCTGACCTATCGCGGGCGCAAGCTGGTGTGGATACGGCAGATGCTGGCCGAACACAATAGCGACGAGGATTTGAAGGCCGCGCAGGAACAAACAGGTTGGTTACCGGAGTTTGTCCAGGTACGCCACAGCCTGAAGCAGGCCATGTTTGAACAATCGACAGCCAGTCTGGAACGACAGGCAGAGGTGGTGGCCATTTTGGAAAAAGCCATCGCTGACATACGGAACTTGCCCAAGGAGTCTTAAGAATGCAGTCTGAACAATTAACGCAGAAAGTTGCTCATACCTTGAAGTTGCGTTTGCTGACCGTAAAAAAGCGGCGCGAACTGGGGCCTGATATGGTGCGCATCACCCTGGAAGGCTCGGATCTGGAAGGTTTTTATACTCCTGGTTTTGATGACCACGTCAAACTGATTTTCCCGGACCCTGTCACTAAAGAATTGCGACTGCCTCAAATGGGCGAGCGTGGCATGGTCTTTGCCGCCGGTCAGGAAAAGCCACCTATCCGCGACTACACTCCTCGCGAGTTCCGCGAGCAGGAAAAGGAGATGGATATTGATTTTGTGGTCCACGGTGAAGGCCCTGCATGCCAATGGGCCATGCAAGCTAAAGAGGGCGACAAGCTGGGTGTGGCCGGCCCGCGTGGCTCCTTCCTGGTCAGCAAGGACCTGGATTGGCAAATCCTGATTGGCGACGAAACCGCTGTGCCTGCCATGGCGCGACGAGTGAAAGAACTGCCTTCCAATGTGAAGGTGCAGGTTTACGTATTGGCACGTAATCTGCTGACAGTCGGTGCGATGGAGGCACCGGACCATGTCACGGTGAACTGGATTCCTTCGCTGGCCGGTTTGAATGGCATTCTGGACGCATTGCGTGCCGCACCCGAGTTGAGCGGCACCGGCTATGTCTGGGTCGCCGCAGAATATTCCATCGCTCAAAGCTTGCGTGAGTACTGGGTGCAAGAACGCGGCCTGGATAAAGGCGCGATTCGGGCCAGCAGCTACTGGCGTCAAGGCGATCAGGGCGAGGATGCCCCACGTCTGGACTAAGCGGCTTTTTGCTGAGGGTAGGGCTGGGCGCGCAAGCGTCCGCCCACGTTCAACACGGGCTGTAAATCTGTATCCAGCACCGTATTGGGATGAGCCAGACGGTGTTCGTCAATCAGGCGGGCAATGGCATCCATGTTCAGCAACAAGGTGCTGTCAATATCGTGCTGGAAGCGGGCCCAGTAGCCACCGCGACAACTGGAACCCAGCCAGCGCGGCTCGTAATCTCCGACCTTGTCAGCATGTACTTCGCACACTACAGCCAGCCGGGAACAACCGGGGTGCAGGACAATGCGGTAGTGGTGCTGCTCTAAAGTCAGGTGGTAGCAAAACGGTGCAGACATGAAACACTCCTGTTTAGCTCTTGGAAGGGGCTTCCGGGTGAGCAAGTTGGATTAAAGGACCCTTTGCCTGGAAACGACCAAGCATAAAAAAACCCGCTGGCAGCGGGTTCGTGTCTTGATGATCCCATTGATTGCCAGATGGCCATATCTTGAATCCACCTTGTGCGGGTACACAGGTTGGCATGGGTTGCCCCAACTCTTGATATAGCAATAAGCATAAAAGCGATTCTTATGAAGTGCAAGGGCTGCGCTTATTTCTGTCAGGCATGAAAAAAAGCAGAAATAGTTTGCACTCTTTCAAAATCATGTTATAGTTCTCTTCTGTCTTGAAGAGACGAGTTGAAAAACAAATCCAGCAGTCAGAGCCCAGGTGGCGGAATTGGTAGACGCGCATGGTTCAGGTCCATGTGCCTTCGGGTGTGGAGGTTCGAGTCCTCTCCTGGGCACCACAAATTCCTCAAAAAGCCGATCATCGCAAGATGGTCGGCTTTTTGTTTTGTGTGTCCAAAAAACTGGGGGAGCCGCCTTTTTGAGGATGAGAAAGGTCGGGTATACCGATCTGACGGGGGCTGTATACGCTGTTGCGATCCGTCTCAGTACGATGTGCCTTCAATCACCCGATCGAAGAAATCCGCTGGCCCCATTTGCCCACCTTTAAGCACCAGCTCCAGCCCATCAATCTCATCGTCCCCATGGCAGATGCAGGCGGCTACGCCTGGGCTGACTAAGTCCAGATAGCTCAGGCCCCAAATACCCAATGCCTGGGTGCTCAAGCTGGACGTGTCGCCGCCCGCGATACAGAGGCGTGACAAACGGTGCTCTAATCGCAACTGTTTGACCAGATGACGTAAAAACTGCGCGCTGTCTTCTGCCACGAGTTGTGTAGGCAGGGTGGGGCGGCTTGGGCCCTGGTTTGCAGGCTTTGTTTGCAGCAAGGTATGACGTCCTTTGCGCACATTGTTAATGACCGTTGCGTGCAGCTTGGTGACATAGCTTGGGCTGTGATGCAGTTCGTACGGGTCAAGCTCAAAGATGTCTGCTTGCTGGCAACGGGCGACCTGCTGTGCAGTGATGGGCGACTGACTTCCCACCAGAATCAGCACCGGCTGTGTACTGGCGTGTAGTCCCGTAACGGGTTGGGCGAAAGTATCAGGCCGTTGGCTTAAATAAGCTTGTGCCACGCTGCTGGAGCCGGCAGTTAACACGGTTCCGTTTTGGCTGAGCACTTTAAGCAGCGCACCAGCCTGTGCAATATCGGCCTCACAAGCAATGTCCAGCAGAGGATGCTGATGCCCGTGTTCTGCAGCTTGCTCTTGCCATTGTTTGCTTTGCTTGTTCGCTTCGTAGTCCGTCTTCTGATATTCGGTCCACGGCAGAGAGAACACGTTTTTTAACCCCTGTGCTTGCAGATGAAGCAGTAAATCTGCTTCGTGCATGGGCGTGACAGGGTGTGATCCCATCGTAGGGTGTCGATCAATCCGGTAGACCTGTCCGTCTTGTCCAGCCTGCGCGAACAGGGTGGCAAAAACGCAGTAGCGTCCCAGATTGATTTGTCCCCCCAGTACAGGGCTGACAGCGACCTGAGCCAGCGGGCGCAAGCACTCCAAAGCAATCGCAATATTGCCGATTTCAGGACTGCTATCGAAGGTTGAGCAAATCTTGTAATGCAATAGCTTGGGCTGCATGGAGGCCAGAAAAGGGGTGACGCCCTTCAAGCTGTTGCGGATTTGCTCGCAATCCAGCGAGCGGGTCGCCCCCGCCAGCCCTATGGCTTCCAGTCCTTGCAGCCTTTTCAGGTGATGGGGGCTGGGGGCTTGCAAGAGCAGGATGGCACGTACTCCGCTCTGGCTTAAGGTCGCCAAGGTATCGCTGGCTCCGGTGAAGTCGTCGCCATACCAGACATATTCGGGGCGTAATACAGTCATGAGGTATTTCCGGTCAGGCCATTTTCGGGCCAAAAAACTCCAGCGCCTGGGCCAGCTCATTGCAGGTTCTGGCCTGTTCTTGCACGCTGATTCCCTGATCTGCTGCTTGCCAGGCCTGTTGCAGACTCAGCACTCCTGCATGCGCTCCGGCCGGGTGAGCCAGAATGCCGCCACCTGCCATGAACAGCACATTAGTACTGTTTGCCGCCTGCCAAGTTGCTTCCACAGTTCCCGCCCATTGTCCGGAAGACACCACGGGAAGGACGCGATCATCGTGCTGGTCGTCCAGACGATGCAGACAATGCCCAATGGCTTCACGCACTTCCTGATCGGCTTGTGCAAATTTCCCCTGCAGTCCGTGTACGTGAATATGGTCTGCTCCGGCCAGACGCCACAGGGTTTGATAGGCACTGACAGAAATTCCCAGCAAAGGGTGACGCGACAAGGCTCCGTAGCCATTGCGATGTGCATGCAAGGCCAGGCCGGTATGACGGCGCAGAGTTTGCAGCGCGGAATAGCCTACCCAGTTCTGGCTGACCATGACGCAACTGCCGCCTTCGCGCTCGACCAGATCGGCGTGGCGTTTCATGGCATCGGTTTCGTCGGTAATGTTGAAAGCAAACATTACATGCTTGCCGCTGCGCTCTTCATGAGCGCGGATCACTTCCATGACAGCGGGAATGCGCTCATGCAAAGGCGAGTGGGTCGGGTCAGCGCAGACTTCATCGTCCTTGATGAAATCTACTCCGGCATTGCACAAGGTTCGCACCAGCTGTACCACGTCGTCAGTACGCAAGCCCACGCTGGGTTTGATGATGGTGCCAACCATGGCGTTGCGGACAACGCCGGTACGGGAGCGGGTGCCGTCGATACCAACAGCAGGCATCTCGAACTGGCGGCGATAGGAAGCGGGCAACTCCAGCGCTTCCAACCGCAGGCCCGTTACCTCGCCCAGATCAAACAGGTTGCCTGTAACGCATGCAGCCAGTGTGGGTAGATTGGCGCCGATGTTGGCGATAGGAAACCGTATATCGACCAAGGCTCGCTGATAGGGTCCAGAGATGCCCCTTCGTTCCAGCAAGCTATTGGATAAGCTGGGCTGCGCGACGCTCTCCAGCCGTTGCACGCGTTCGACTGTCGCTCGTGCACGCTTGCGCAGCTCTTCGGTTTCCCCTGCAACACGGGTAAATGTGCCGCAGGACTGTTCGCCAGCGATTACCTCGGCAACCTGCTCGGGCGGCAGGGGAGTTTCGATCAGGTAACGGGCCAGAAAAGTGTCAGTGCTCATGCTATGTACGACCTATAGCGTGCTCAGATCAGGGAAGGGACGTACGGGGTCCTGGCCGTCCCAGTTCTCGGAGGCGGCACGGATCATGGAGAACATCTTGCCTTTGGGGCCCGCCACCTCGGATAGCTCAATGACGGCACCGGGATGAAACTCGGTATCGAAATAGCAAAAACGGCCGCGCTCGCCAACCTCGCCGCTCATGACAACGTTCAAGCCATGGTCCAGCGCGCGTTGCAGGTCCGCATCGTAGTTTTCTGTCCAGTAGGCGACGTGTTGCAAACCCAGCTGGCCGGCTTGCAGAAAGTCCCGGTACATCGAAGGAACATCGTTGCGGCATTGAATCAGTTCTACTTGCACAAAACCGGAATTGGCCAGGGCGACCGAGTTATGCGGCTCGTAGGATTCGCCTCGGTACTGGTAATTCTTGATGCCGACTTTGGGGTTGTAGTACCAGGGGCCTACACCCAGTTGGCGACTCCAGTAGTCCATGGCGGCTTCGATATCACGCACCACATAGCCAAGCTGGCGGATTTCACCAAATAAGGTACTCATACATAATTCCTGAAGGGGTAAATCAGCTGAGCGAAGGCGCAGCCAGTCCCGCGGCAGACTTGGAGCGCTGCCGTCGGAGGGTTATCAATAGGGAGAGAGGCCGGGCTTGTGGCCCGGCTAAGAATTATTGGCCAGCGCCCTGGACGATTTCGTCGGGGATAGGCACACCGGCATATTTCAGATGGATTTCATTGAGCTTACCGTTCTGCAGATTGGTCTTGATCCATTCGTCCACCCAGCCTTTCAGTTCAGGCTCGTTCTGGCGCATGGCAATGCCCAGCTTGTAGGACTCGATCACGAACTTGACCTCGAAGGGGCGCGAGGGATTGCGGTCGGCAATGGCTTTGATAATGGGTGGCGTGATCGCCACAATGTCGGTCTGACCGCTGGCAGCGGCGGTAATCGAGGCAGCCTCATCATCAAAGCGCACCAGATTGGCTTGTGGTGCCCGCTCACTGATGAGCTTGTCCTGAGGGCCGCCACGGGTTACGGCGACACGCTTGCCTACCAGATCTTCCATGCCCTTGATGTCCACATCTTTGGGAGCGCCAACGGCTGCTTGAATAGCACCGTAGGGAATGGAAAAGTCCACGGCCTTGGCACGTTCAGGCGTAATCGACAGTGAAGAGATAATCAAATCGGCCTTGTTGGACAGCAGATTGGGAATGCGGGCGGAGTTGGTGGTCTGCACGATTTCCAGTTCTACGCCCAGATCCTGGGCCAGCAAGCGGGCGGCTTCCACATCCGAGCCTACAGCCTGCATTTTGTCGTCGATATAGCCATAAAAGGGTGCGCCCAGGTCGATACCGACGCGGATCTTTTTGGAGGCCTTGATGTCGTCCAGCGCATTGGCGCTGGCAGCGGCGGACAAGCCAGTCAGGCCCAGGGCCAGGATGGTGGCACGCAGGAGGGTCGAGAGTGTCATGGTGCAGTCTCCGTCAGGATATTGTTATGGTGCTAGGGAAGAATCTTTACAGACCGTGAGCCAGAAAGGCTTGCAGCTCCGGGGTTTGGGGATTGCGCAGCATGTCGCCGGGGCCGGTTTCCCAGACACGCCCCTGGTGCATGAAAATCACCACATCGGCTACGCGGGCAGCAAACTCCATTTCGTGTGTGACCAGGACCATGGTCATGCCATCGGCCGCCAGGCTTTCAATGACACGCAAAACTTCGCCGGTCAGTTGCGGGTCCAGCGCAGAGGTCACCTCGTCAAACAGCATGACTTTGGGTTCCATGGCCAGGGAGCGGGCGATGGCAACGCGCTGTTGCTGACCACCTGATAACTGTTCCGGATAGGCCTGGGCCTTGTCGGACAGCCCCACTTGCTCCAGGGTGCGTCGGCAAATGGCGCGAGCCTCCTCACGGCTGCGGCCACGAACGACTTGCGGAGCCAGCATGATGTTGCGTTCTACTGTTAAATGCGGGAACAGGTTGTAGCTCTGGAAGACGATGCCAACATCGGTCCGTAGCGAGCGCAGGCAGGCATCCGGGTCGTGGACTTGATGGCCGCACACTTCGATCTGGCCGCGATCAATGATCTCCAGCCGGTCTATGCAGCGCAGGGCGGTACTTTTGCCTGACCCGCTGCGTCCGATAATGGCGGTTACCTGACCTTTGGGAATGGCAAAGGACACGCCATTCAGGACGGCATTGCTGCCAAAACTTTTGTAGACGTCTTTGAGTTCAACAACGATAGACATAAAAACTCCTTGGCGATCCGAACTTATTTCTGCACTGGGCGATGAGCAAAATGCAGGCGCATCTCCAGGCGGCGGCTCCAGGCCGACAAGGGATAGCACAGGGCGAAATACAGGGCTGCAATCAGCACGTAGATCAGGAAGGGCTGGAAGATCGAGTTATTGATCAATTGGCCGGCTCGTACCAACTCCACAAAGCCCACAATGGATGCCAGCGAAGTGTTCTTGATAATTTGCACCATGAAACCGACGGTGGGCGGCGTGGCAATGCGCACAGCCTGGGGCAGAATCACCAGATACAGTCGTTGCCAGCGGGATAGGGCCAGACATTCAGCGGCTTCCCATTGGGTTCGGGCCACGGACTGGATGCTCCCGCGCCAGATTTCACCCAGGTAGGCACTGACGTAAATCGTCATGGACAGCCCGGCTGCTACCAGTGGCGGCAGGGTCAGTCCCATGATGCTGAGTCCGAAATAGGACAGGAACAGAATCACCAGCAAGGGAGTGCCTTGAATGATCTGAATGTAAGCAATGGCCAGATAGCGCAGGGGGCGCCATGTGCTGATACGGGCCAGGGCTACCAGGGCACCGCCTAACCCACCTCCAATAAAGGAAATCAGCGACAGTATGACCGTCCACAAAGCGCCTTCCAACAGGAAGTTCAGGTGATTGGCATTGAATCCGCTTGTGAACATGGCTTAACTCCGGCCGCGCAGCGCACGCTGACGAGAAAAAACCAGCTGTCCGCTTAGCCACAGGACCAGTCGCATCAGCAAGGACAGGGCCAGGTACAGGACGGCAACCAGAATGTAGGCCTCGAAAGGGCGGAAGGTCTCGGCCTGAATATGGTTGGCCATGGCCGTCAGCTCCTCCACTGAAATCTGCGAGGTCACCGAGGATGCCAGCATCAGCAACACATACTGGCTGCACAAGGACGGGTACACACGCTCCAGCGCAGGCAGCAAAATGACATGCCAATAGGTTTGGGCACGAGTCAGACCCAGGCATTCGGCGGCTTCCAGCTGTCCTTTGTGAATGGAGTCCATGCCGGCGCGCATGATCTCGCAGGTATATGCCGCTACATTGATGACCAAAGCGGCCAGAGCTGCGCCAAAGGCACTGACTTTCCAGCCCAGGGTGGCCAAACCGAAAAAGACCAGGAAGATCTGTACCAGCAGCGGCGTATTGCGAATGATCTCCACGTAGAAACCGCAAAGGCGGGCAATCAGGCGGGATGAACTGCGACGACCAATGGCCAGAAAAGTGCCGGCGATAAAACCGAGCACGGTAGCCGGAACGGACAATTTGATTGTCATCCAGGCCCCTTGCAGCAGTTGCGGCCACTGAAGCAGCACGCTGGAAAAGTCAAAGGTATAAGTCATGGCTGGACGGGTGGAACCTACGTCATCAAACAGAATCAGAGCGTGCTGACTCCCGAATGCTGCAGGCCTTGTCTCCCTATGGTTTACATGTTTTTATGATGTTTTTTGCTGTGCTGTTGCACTAGCCTTTTTGTATGGTATAGAAGCCACTTAAAGCCTGTCCAGCCAATCCAATGATGGTTTTTGATTGATTAATAAAATCCCTAAAATCAGCGATATTGCCCGTTTGGCGGGCGTCTCTACCGCTACGGTGGACCGGGTCTTGAACCGGCGTCCCGGCGTGCGTCCCGGCACGGTCCAGCATGTGCTTAAAGCGGCCCGCAAACTGAACTACATCAGCGATGCCGAGTTCAGCGCAGACCGTTGCCTCAAGCCCATGCGCATCACGTTTTTATTGCCTGCCGGCAGCAATCGCGTGATCCATATGTTTGGGGATGCCATCGACTACTCACAGACGCAGTTGCAGCCTTTCAATGTGGATTGCCATACCGAAGTCTTTAACGGCTTTGATCACGAGTCCCTGGCCCAGGCGCTGCTGGGCTTGCGCGGCCGCACCGATGGCGTGGTATTTATGGCGCTGGAGCATCCGGTGGTGCGCGAAGCGGTCGATACCTTGGTTCACGATGGTATTCCGGTAGTGACTTTGATTTCCGATTTGTCGGCCTCGACGCGCTTTGGCTACGTAGGCTTGGACAATGTGGCAACCGGCCGTCTGGCAGCCTATCTACTTAGCCGTCTTGGGGGCGGGCAGTCGGGCAGCTTCGCCTTGATTGCAGGCAGTCTGTGCTACCGCGCCCACTGTGATCGTGAGTCCGGTTTCTTGCAGCTAATGCAGGAAAAAGGTTGGGCAGATCGGGTGATTGGCTTGCGCGAAGGGCATGACGATGCAGAAAGCAATTACCGGCAGACGCGGCTGTTGCTCGAGCAGCATGCGGATTTGCTGGGTATCTACAATATTGGCGGCGCCCCTGAAGGAGTGGCGCGGGCGTTGAAAGAGGCACGACGAGACAAGAAAATTATCTTTGTCGGCCATGGGCTGACCTCTGATGTGCGTGCCTTGCTGATCGATGGCACCTTGGATGCCATCATCATGCAGGACCCGCAGCAGTCGATCCTGAACTGTGTGCGCATGTTGACGGCAGCCCGGCACATGGCGGAGGGGGGAGAGTCGGGCTTGAAGCTCAAGCCCATGAACAGCATTGTGGTGTTCAGGGAGAATTTGCCTTGATTTCAAGCGGCCTTCAGATCCTGAATCAAGGCCTTTAAAAAGTCACTGACGCTTTGTGGCAAGACCCGCTTGGCCATGCTTAAAATCTGCAGGTCTCTATCCAGGCGGGAATCGAGTACGGGAACAATTTTCAACCCATGGTCCAGGCTGCTGCGATGGCTGATCGATGCGCCCAAGGCAATGGCATTGGTGCGTCTGACGAACTCGTGTAACACCCCCGAGTAATTGCAGGTAAAGACTTCGTTAAAGACCAGCTTTTCCATCTGGCAAACGTGGTTAAAGAGTTGCTTTTGGGTAAGCTCCTCGCCGGGCATCACGATGGGATAGGGTTGTAGTTCGTTCAAGGACAGCTTGCTTGCCGTGGCTAAAGGGTGTTGTGCTTGCATGACGGCAAAAATGGGTGAGCGGCAGGAGTAGTTCACTTCCACATCGGGTACCGGGGCGGTGCTGAAAATAGCCCCTATATCAACCTCTCCGTTTCGAACCATATCCACACAATCATTGGGCGAGCTCACTTTCAATACAAACCGTGCCAATGGTGTTCGGTTGGAAAACTCTGCCATGACCATGGGTAAAAAGTAGCGGGCTAACCCCTCGGTGGCTGCCACCCGAATTAAATGGGCCTGGGCATAGTCGTTTTGACGCAGACTTTGCACGATGGCTTCTTCTTCCAGCCGCACGCGCAAGGCGTGTTCGGCCAGGGCCTGACCTGCTGCAGTCAGTACCATTCCTCGTCGCCTGCGCTCAAACAGCGCCACCCCAATGGACTCCTCCAGCAAGCTGATTTGGCGGCTGATTGCACTAGGGGCAATATGCAGCCTTGCGCTGGCTGCCGCCAGTGAGCCTGTTTTCATCACGGCCAGAAAGTATTTGTAATCCATGGCTTTGCTTGTTTGTCTCGGGTCTGGGCTTTGTGTTTTGAGTTCTAAAAATTAGCTCATTCTATTCTAAAGATAGAAATATACAGAAGGTAAGACGGATTCTATAGTCCTCTTTCCTACCAATAAGACAACGAGACAAAAATGGGAAAAAGTAAAGCCTTGTCCAGGGTGCGCGCCTATTTTGAGGAGGGCGGTTTCGAGCAGGACTTGCGCCGTCGTGTGGCGATTCAAAGTGACAGCCAGACTGCGGAGAAAGCGGATCAATTGCAGCTCTACCTGGATCAGGAGCTGGGCCCTTCCTTGGTCAAACTGGGGTTTGAGGTCCGTATCCTGGCCAATCCCAAAGGGGCAGGCCCCATCCTTCTGGCTCACCGACATGAATCCGATGAGCTACCCACGATTCTGACCTATGGGCATGGCGACGTGGTGCCCGGACATGACCATCAATGGCGTGAAGGCCTGGCGCCTTGGGAATTGAAGATCGAAGGGGAGCGTTGGTACGGCCGGGGGACGGCGGACAATAAAGGCCAACACAGCATTAATCTGGCCGCGCTGGAACAGGTCATTCAAGCTCGCGATGGGCGTTTGGGTTTCAACCTCAAAGCCATCTTTGAGACGGGTGAAGAGCGAGGCTCGATCGGTTTGCGCGAGTTTTGCGAGCAACATGCACAGAGCTTGTCGGCTGATCTGTTTCTGGCCTCGGACGGCCCGCGCTTGAACGCCAATCAGCCGACCTTGTTCTTGGGCTCGCGTGGCACTGTGCTGTTCTCGCTGGAGGTGATTTCGCGTGAAGGGGGGCTGCACTCGGGCAATTGGGGCGGGGTGATGGAAAACCCCGCGGTGGTGCTGGCCAATGCTCTGGCCTGTCTGGTGGGGCCTCAAGGACAACTGTTGTGTCGCGAACTGACGCCAGGCCCCATACCGGAGGACGTGCTGGCTGCCATTGCAGATTTGGAGATTGGTCAGCATACCTTGGGGCTGGCCTTAAATGCGCATTGGGGCGAACCGGGCCTTAGCTACGGCGAACGTCTGTTCGGCTGGAACACCTTGGAAGTGCTGGCACTGGATGCCGGGAATCCGCAAAAACCAATCAATGCTATCCCGCCTCGTGCTCAGGCTTTTTGCAATTTGCGTTTTGTGCTGGGAACGCAGACAGATGACTTGGAAAGCACTTTGCGCCAGCACCTTGATGCGCATGGCTTCGAGCAGGTGCGTATTCATATGGGCCAGATCATGCCTGCCACCAGGCTGGATCTGGGCAATAAGTGGATCGCCTTGATCAAGGATGCGATCAGCAAAGTGACGGATCAGAAAATTGCCGTGATCCCGAATTTGGCAGGAACTGTACCCAACGATATTTTTGCCGATGTACTGGGTCTGCCCACGATCTGGGTGCCACACTCCTACCCCGGCTGCTCTCAGCACGCTCCCAATGAGCACATGCTGACTCCCATTATCCAAGAGGGACTGGACATCATGACCAGCGTTTTCTGGGAACTGGGCGAATTGAACAAGAACACTTAAAAAAAAACAGACGTCGTTCAGAAGTAACGGCGCATTGCCTTCGGAAACACCGGGGGCAGGAGGAGATAAAAGATGGAGCAGACCAAGAAAGCGGTGGGGCCTTTACCGCGTTCGTTTTGGAAGCCGGTCGCCGCGTCCGTGGTGGGGAATACCTTGGAGTGGTTTGA
This sequence comes from Alcaligenes sp. Me129, assembly GCF_050487245.1. NCBI lineage: Bacteria > Pseudomonadati > Pseudomonadota > Betaproteobacteria > Burkholderiales > Alcaligenaceae > Alcaligenes > Alcaligenes sp. Me129. The sequence goes on along the minus strand of NZ_JBKQGX010000014.1, from coordinate 11,782 downwards.
TCTTGCTGTATATGCCTACTTTGCACTGACCATTGGTCGTGTTTTTTTTCCGAGCTCAGACCCTACCGTCTCTTTGGTTCTGGCTTTTGCCACATTCGGGATTTCATTTCTGATTCGGCCCATTGGAGCCGCGGTTATTGGCTCCTATGCGGACAGACACGGACGCAAGAAAGCCTTGTCCCTGTCCATCCTCTTGATGTTATTGGGCACGTTCATGATTGCGGTCATGCCTGGTTATGAAACGCTCGGACTCATTGCGCCTATCGGTATTTTGATTGCCCGTTTTATTCAGGGCTTTTCGGCGGGGGGCGAATTTGGCAGTTCTACTGCATTCATGATGGAGCATGCTCCAGAACGCTCTCGCGCATTTGTGGCCAGTCTGCAGTTTGCCAGTCAGGGCTTTGGTGTCGTGCTGGCTTCTTTGTTCGGTTATGTGTTGACTTCTACCTTAAGCGAACAGCAAATGCTGGATTGGGGGTGGCGTGTTCCCTTTTTCTTCGGCTTGTTGCTGGGGCCGGTAGGATACTGGATCCGCAAAACGGTGGATGAGTCCCCGGATTTCAAAGAAAGTGAACCTGGCGGTCAGCCAGTGCGAGAGGTACTGAGTTCACAAAAGGTTTTGCTGTTGATTGCTTTGGGCACCTTGATTTTGTCTACCGCCTCCAACTACCTGATTACTTATATGCCATCGTATGCAGCGACTACCCTGCGTGTTCCGCAATCGGCCGGATTTTTGGCAACACTCACCGCAGGCTTGATTCTGACTGTTGCTACGCCGTTGGTAGGTTATGTCGCGGGTAAAGTTGGTCGGATCAAGATCATGCTCACCGCTGCCGTGCTGTATGCGATTGCGATCTTCCCGTCCTTCATGTGGTTGAACCGCGAGGCGACCCAAACGGCGCTGATTCTGGTTGTAGGTTTGATGGCTTTGCTCAAAGCCGTGTACTTCGCCCCCTTGGCCGGATTGATGGCTGATGTCTTTCCAGTACGTACCCGTGTTACAGGCATGTCCTTGAGCTACAACATCGGCGTCACTGTCTTTGGTGGTTTTGCACCTGTGATTGCCACGGGTCTGATTTCACTGACCGGCTCTCCGGTGGCGCCCAGTTACTACCTGATTCTGGCCGCGGCGTTGAGTATCGTGGCCTTGCTGGCAGCCAGTCGCAAGCTGGGTATGAGGTAAGTCAGGGTCGTTCAAGGGAGGGCAGGCACTGCTAACAAGCAAAGGAGCCTGTTCAGAAAACCGTTTTCAGACCGGTTTGCCTGTGGTCAGCGGGCAAGCCGGTTTTTTTGTGTCTGCCTCCAGGCTGGCGCATCGTTCTTGTCCTGGCACCTTGCCGTATCTATAAGATGTATTTAATATATATCTTTATGGGCGGTGGCGATTTCATCAACTGCCTCACCTCATGTTAAAGGGATAAAAAATGCAAGTTGGAATGCTGAAACTGGCGGGTTTGCGACACCCTGAATGCGCCGATAAAGTGGCTATTGCCTTGGCGGCTATTGAAGGCGTACAAGCGGCAGATGCCTCGTTCGAAAACGCAAAGGCGTCGGTTCGTTTTGATGAAACCCAGGTCTCGCTGGAAGATCTGCATGCTGCCGTCGAGCGGGCCGGCTATCAAATCGCCAAACCTGCGCATGGTGAAGATGGTGCATGTTGCGGTGGCTGCGGCGGTTAAACCTACTGCATCCTGAGACTGAAAACCGACTGTAGAAACACAGTCGGTTTTTTTATGGTTGTACAAAGCAGGGCAGGCGGTGTTTTGCTTTGAGTGTGTTGCCTTGGCTCCCCAGGTGCTTGCTTCAAGGGGTATTCACAGGCCTGTAAAGAAAGCAGCCGATCATGCGGTAGTGATTCTTTATGTGGAAATGGCTGTGTTTAAAAAAGAAGGGGGTCGTATTGCTGCTCGTTTTCTGCCACAGTCAGACGTAATCGGATTGATGCTGAAGGATAATAAATTTATGGAGCAACAAAATAAAAAAGGCCGACCATTGAGAAATGATCGGCCTTTCGGAATTTTGGTGCCCAGAAGAGGACTCGAACCTCCACACCCGAAGGCACATGGACCTGAACCATGCGCGTCTACCAATTCCGCCACCTGGGCATATCGTTGTATGCTTATGGCTGTGCCAAAAGCCTTTAACGACTTTACTGCGTGAGCAGCAAAGAAAAAGGATTATAGGCATACTTTATTAATAATGGAAGTGTCCTTTTGAATAAAAAATATCAAGACAGTACTGAGGACCGTATTCAATCAACGGGCCGTTATGAGTTGCCGCCTGACTTCGACCCGGATACCCCGACGCGGGAAGTGATCCTGGCGGGGCTGCGCGAAGATGCAGACGGCCTGACCATGCAGGCTCTGGCGAAAAAGCTGGGCCTGGGCAAAGAAATTACGGTGGGTTTCGAGCGGCGTGTGCGCGCAATGGAGCGCGATGGTCAGCTGCTGATCTCCCCCGAAGGCAAAATTCGCAAAAATAACCAAACTGGTTTTATCGCCGGCAAAGTGTTGGGCCATCGCGACGGCTTTGGTTTCTTGCAGCGTGACGATGGGCAGCCCGATCTGTTCTTGTCGCCTCGAGAAATGGCCAAAGTGTTGCACGGCGACCACGTTATGGTGCGTATCGTCGGTGAATATCGCGGTAAGCCAGATGCCTCGATTGTCGAAGTTACTGCGCGCCACACCAGCAAGCTGGTGGGCCGTTTCCTGCGCGAGCGTGGCACGTTTATCGTGGTGCCCGAAGATCAACGCATCAAGCACGACATCCTGATTCCCAACGGAGACCAGGGCGAGGCCGAGCCCGGTCAGGTTGTGACGGTAGAGATCACTCAGCAGCCCGAGCGCCATCGTCAGCCTTTGGGGCGTGTGATTGAAGTGCTGGGGGAAATTGACGATCCCGGCATGGAAATCGAGATTGCCGTGCGCAAGTTTGAAGTGCCGGTCGATTTTTCCGAGAAGGCGCTCAAGCAGGCTGCGCGCATTCCCGCCAAGGTCAAACCATCGGAATACAAAGGCCGCGTAGATTTGCGCGATGTGCCTTTCATCACGATTGACGGTGAAGACGCACGAGACTTTGATGACGCGGTGTACTGCGAACGCGTTGATATTGGCACGGGCAAGCGCTCGCGCTGGGCATGGCGTTTGCTGGTTGCGATTGCCGACGTCAGCCATTACGTGCGCTCTGGCGATGCCCTGGATGAAGACGCTCTGGAGCGTGGCACCAGTGTGTATTTCCCGCGCCGCGTGATCCCCATGCTGCCAGAAAGCCTGTCCAACGGGATTTGTTCTCTGAACCCGTCGGTAGACCGTCTGGTCATGGTGTGCGATATGGTCGTGTTGGCCGATGGTGCCAAATCCGGCACTGTGTCGGCCTACCAGTTTTATGAAGCGGTCATTCATTCACATGCGCGCACGACGTATTCCGATATCTGGAGCGCCTTGCAGCAGCCCACTGGCCCGGCGGCCACCCAGATTCAGCATGTGCTGGAGCCTGTGCAGAACCTGTACTCTCTGTACCGCTTGCTGGCCGAGCGCCGTACCGCCCGTGGTGCGATTGATTTCGATACGGTTGAAACCAAGATTGTGTGCAACCCCTTGGGTCGTATCGAACGTATTGAGCCCTTGGTCCGTAACGACGCGCACAAGCTGATTGAAGAGTGCATGTTGGCAGCCAATACCTGTGCTGCCGACTTTATTGCCCGCAGCCGTCGCAACGGTTTGTACCGTGTACACGAAGGCCCAACGCCGCCCAAGCTGGAAGCCTTGCGTGAGTATTTGCGTAGCTTGGGTCTGACCCTGGAAGGAGGCGACGAGCCTACTTCTGCTGATTACGCCAAAGTCGTGGCTGCAGCCCGTGGCCGTTCTGACTTCGCCGTCATTCAGACCATGTGTTTGCGTTCCATGCAGCAGGCTATCTACAGTCCGGAAAAAACGGGGCACTTCGGTCTGGCCTATTCGCAATACGCGCACTTCACCTCGCCGATTAGACGTTACCCGGATTTGCTGGTGCACCGTGTCATCAAGGGTATTTTGAAGGGCGAGCGCTACATTCCGGCTATCGACGAGGATCCGGGCGATGCCGCCTTGCCAGCCAGCAAGCGTGACTTTGCACGTTGGGAAAAATTGGGTGCCTTGTTGTCAGCGCGCGAGCGTCGTGCTGATGAGGCTTCCAAAGATGTGGAAGCCTGGCTCAAGTGCTGGTTTGTTAAAGAGCACGTGGGTGAGGAGTACTCCGGCAAGATCAGCGGCGTGACCAGCTTCGGTCTGTTTGTGACGCTGGATACCTTGTATGTGGAAGGTCTGGTCCATGTTTCCGAGCTGGGTGCGGATTATTTCCAGTACAACGAAACTTCGAACGAGTTGCGTGGTGAGCGCACCGGTCTGCGTTATCGCCTGACCGACGCGGTGCAAGTCCAGGTTGCGCGTGTTGATCTGGAAGCGCGCCGTATTGAGTTCCGTCTGGTTAAAGGCGTGGGCTACAAGGCGGTGAAGGCAGCAGCTGAAGGGGTTGATCCATCCGAGCGTCCCATCAAGAAAGCGGCCCCAACCAAACCGCTGGCCTTGAAGGGCACCACGGCATCCCAACGACGTGCTTCGCAAAAACAGGCTGAGCGGGATGAAAAGCGCAGTGCGGAGAAGGCAGCCAAGTCTGCGAAATCCACGCGTAGCCCTAGAGGACGCCGTCGATAGGCGTACAATGCCAAGCCGGGCTTTTTGCCCGGCTTTCTTTATTTGCTCTTATTTCCCCCAAGGATTGTTATGCCTCAGCAGGTTTTGGCCGGTTTTCATGCCGTTATTGCCCGAGTTCGTTTTAGCGCCGCTTCGGTGCGCGAGGTCTATGTGGATCAGACCCGGCGCGATAAACGGATGCTGGCTTTTATCGAACAGGTAGAACAGGCTGGCTTGAAAGTCATGGCTGTGCCGGTCGAACGTCTGGATGGTCTGGCCAAAGGCACGCGCCATCAGGGCGTGGTGGCACTGGCTCTGGAGCAAGAACTGGCTGTCGATGTCAATGAATTGCTGGACGATCTGGAAGAGGCCGGGCAGGTTCCTTTTCTGTTGATTCTGGATGGAGTGACAGACCCCCATAATCTGGGAGCCTGCTTGCGTAGCGCCAATGCGGCAGGTGCCCACGCCGTAATTGCGCCTCGTGACCGCGCTGTGGGTCTGAATGCCACCGTATCACGCGTGGCTTGCGGCGGTGCAGAGTCTACGCCTTACATTACGGTAACGAACCTGGCCCGTACCATGCGTATGCTGCGCGAGCGTGATGTCTGGTTGGTTGGCACCAGCGACCAGGCCACGCATACCTTCCACCAGGTCGATGCCCGCCGTCCCATGGCCTGGGTAATGGGTGCCGAGGGCGAGGGCATGCGCCGTCTGACTCGTGAAACCTGCGACGAGCTGGTTTCCATCCCCATGATGGGCGCAGTAGAAAGCCTGAACGTTAGCGTCGCCAGTGCGGTTTGCTTGTACGAAACCTTGCGTCAACGTAGCCAGTCTTAATTTCTTTTAAGTCTTGTTACTTGCTTAATTACTTATTTGTATAAAAAACGGCGGGTTTCATCCGCCGCTTCACCAGATAATAGGTAATTGGCCGTCAGCCGGGCAAAACCCAATCGGCGCTGACGGTGTGTACACGCATTATGGGCTTGGAAACGATCATGGAAGAAAACGGCTTTATTACCTCTACCTTGCACTCTGACCGTCGCTTGGGCACGCAGCATGGCGCTATCCATCAGCCATTGCACCCATCGACCGAGTTCGGTTTTCAGGATGCGCGTGAGCTGGCTGCGGTCTTTCAGGGCAAGTCCGGCTTTACCTATTCCCGTCAAGGTACGCCCACCACGGCGGCGTTGGAAGCCAAGATTACACGCATGGAAAAAGGCATAGGCAGCGTCAGTTTTGCCACAGGTATGGCGGCGCTGACAGCAACCTTGTTTACCTTGCTGCGCCAGGGCGATCATCTGATTGCCAGCAAATTCCTGTTCGGTAATACCAATAGCTTGCTGGGGACTTTGCGCGACCTGGGTGTACAAACCACGCTGGTGGATGCAACCGATCTGGCCCAAGTGCAAGCCGCACGGCAGCCCAATACCCGCATGGTCTTTGTTGAGACCATCGCCAATCCCGGTACACAGGTAGCTGATCTGCAAGGGGTGGGGCAATGGTGTCAGGACGAGGGGCTGTTGTATGTGGTCGATGCCACCTTGTCCTCGCCTTACCTGTCGCCCGGCCGTGAGTTCAAGGCCTCTCTGGTGGTCAATTCCCTGTCCAAACACATTGGTGGTCACGGTAATGCCCTGGGTGGCATGGTGACGGATACCGGCCTGTTTGACTGGACGACCTACCCCAATATTGCCGAGGTCTACCGCACGGGCAATACGCAGAATTGGGGTTTGGTACAGATTCGGAAAAAGGGCTTGCGCGATATGGGCGGCACCTTGTCGTCTGACGTGGCTCACCGCCTGGCTGTCGGTTCGGAAACCCTGCCTTTGCGTATGGAGCGTATCTGTTCCAACGCCCTGGCCTTGGCGCGCCATTTGAAGGCGCATCCCAAGGTCAAGCACGTGCAGTATCCCGGCCTGGAAGATCACCCGCAGCACGAGCGTACGGCTCAATTGTTCGGCAATCGCTTCGGTGGCCTGATGAGCGTAGTGCTGGAAGAGGGCATTGAAATCTTCGACTTCCTGAATCGCCTGAAAGTCTTTGTACTGGCTACGCACTTGGGTGACAACCGCAGTCTGGTGCTGCCCGTGGCCCACACCATCTACTACGAGATGGGCCCTGAGCAGCGCGCTCTGATGGGCATTGCCGACAATCAGCTGCGTATCTCCGTAGGTATCGAAGAGATTATCGACCTGACCTCGGACTTTGATCAGGCGCTGGCCCAGTCCTAAGCTCTTCGCACATCTAGCCATGGTTCAGCCTGGGCTGTATCAGGGCTAGATGCTGCATTGCTTGCTGCAATTCCCTGCATTCCAGATTCGCATAGCCAAACAGCAGATGGCGTGGATTCGTGCTGTCTGTTTCCTGGCTGGCGGCCTGTGCCAAAGGGTAGAGCCGTATGCCATGGCGCAGTGCCGCAGCGGCAACGTGGTGGGCATTTGGGCTTTGTTGTGGCAGGCGAAAAGCCAGATGCATGCCAGCATTGTGTCCGCTGACCACGCCCGCATTTCCCCACACTTTTTTCAGTCCCTGCAACAGCGTATTGCGTTGCTCCAGATAACGGCGGCGCAGGTATTGCAGGTGCCGTGGATAGTCATACTCATCAAAAAAACGTGCCAACACGGCTTGTGTTAGCCAAGGTGACCCGTTGTTGAGCAAGGCCTTGCGAGCAATAAAATCCTGGCTCAGGTGGGGAGGACAGACCATATAGCCCAAGCGCAAACCAGGGCCCAAGGTTTTGGAAAACGAACCCAGATAAATCACCTGCCCGGGGCTCATGGCCTTGAGTGGCGCGGGCAAGGCCGGGCCATAACAGAAGTCCCCGTCGTAATCGTCCTCAATAATCAAAGCGCCACTGGTACTGGCCCAAGCCAGTAGCTCCTGTCTGCGACTTACCGTCAAGGTGTGCCCCAAAGGGTACTGATGGGAGGGCGTGACGAAAGCCAACTGAACAGCCTTGTCGGGCAGTGTGTCTGTGCGCAAGCCGTGCTGGTCCACAGGCACGGGAATACTTTGTGCGCGGTGCCGCGCCAGCAAATGTCTGAAGCCGTTGTAGCCGGGCGACTCATGCACCGCACAGCTTTTTTCGTCCAGGAAATGAGCTGCGATCAGACTCAAGGACTCCTGTGTTCCTGCAGTGATGATGATGTGCTCCGGGTCAGCCAATATGCCCTTGCTGGCCGCCAGATAATCCGCAATTTGCAGCCGCAAACCCCATAGACCTTCAGGCGGTGGATAGTCTGCCATGGCAGAGCCTGCGTAACGCAGCAACTGGTTGGACAAATAAATGAACTGTCGCAGCGGAAAAGCATGGACCGAGGGGCGTCCAATCTTGAAATCAAAACGAACGGGCACGCTGGCAGCAGGCACATGCACACCGCTGGCCTGTGCCGTGCTGGTACGCGGGCTGCGTGAACAGTGGGCCGTCTCCAGCACAAAATCCGGTGCCAGGCGACTGCGACCATTGCGGGTAGGTGTAGCCACAAAGAATCCCCGGCTAGGTTCGCTATGAATCAGATTGGAGTCGATCAGCAAGTCATAGGCACCCATGATCGTATTTTTGGAAACCTGCAGCAGAGACGCCATTCGGTTGATTGAAGGCAGGCGATTGCCTTCTTGCAGACGTCCCGAACAGATCAGGGTTTCGATTTGACGTGCAATTTGTCGTTTATACGGTGGGCTATGAGTATGGGAAAGCGTAATCGGTAAAGAAAACATGGCGGGACCGGAAAAATAATCAAAACCATCAAGGGCGAGCCAGGCCGGGCCACTATAGGCAGCAGCCTCTAGTTTTAACTTGAGTTAGGTCAAAATGAATATTCGTTCGTGATAAATTTATCCGGCTTCTTGATCTGCCAACTGGCTCCTTGTCATGGATGTTTTTATCTAGGTAAGAGTATTTAATATCTCGTAATTACGATATAAAAAAAACCATCCCCATTATTTAATCCGTATCCATACCTTCTCAGTAAAAAATAACAATCGTTATAGTTTGTTTGGTCTTGCCCTTTAGCAAGGCAATTGTTGGAGGTAATGGAATGTATAGAAAAATGATGACCCTGGCCTTCCTGTCTACCACCGTCAGCGCGGCTTTGGCGGCCCCGACGGAAGAGCAAGTTCGGGTAGACAACTTGTTTCAGCAAAACTGTGCGGTGTGTCACGCAGCCGACCGGGGAGGGTATATCGCTCCGGGCCTGCACAGTGATCGCCTGGTTCAAAGTGAGATTGCCTTGCGCGGCACCATCATGACCGGGATTCCGGATACCTTGATGCCACCTTTTGTCGGACGCTTGCCCGACGAGGACATTCGCGCGTTGGCCAAGATGATCAAGAACGAGCCCGTGGTGGAACGCACTTGGGATATGGATCAGATACGTGCCAGCGTGAAAGTGCTGGTAGACGAATCCACCTTGCCCGGCAAACCCAATTACGAGATCGATTCCGTCTACGACTTGATGGTCATCATGGCCCGCGGGCGTTATGGGCGGGGCGATGGTTCCAATCAGGCTCGTGCTGTTTTCATCAATGGCAAGAACAACCAGAAGGTGGGTGAAATTGCCACGGTTGGCGCGCCACACATCATGGAATTCAGCCCCAGCAACGAGCGCTGGGGATACCTGAAAAGTGATGATGGCCACGTCTACAAAATCGACTTGTACACCTTGCAGATTGTTCGTCAGGCCAAGGTGGGGCTGACTGGTACGGGTATTGCCTTATCCAAAGATGGCAAGTGGCTGGCACTGAGTTCCTTCGTACCCAACAGCATGGTTATCCTGAAGGCCGACACCCTGGAACCAGTGAAATATATCGCTCTGGAGGGCGAGGACCCGGACGGCAATTTCATCAAATCCGCCGGTGGTCCGATTATTGGTAGTCGTATCAATAACAAGTTTGCATTGACACTGCGCCAAGCCGGGCAGATCTGGATTATTGATCCAGACAAGCCGGATATGCCGGTCACCAAACTGGCCAAGGTCGGCCGCATGTTGCACGACACCTTCCTGACGCCGGATGGTCGCTATTCCATGGTGGCTTCTTACGACGACAACAAGTACGTGGCCATCGACCTGAAGGACGACAAGGTGGTACGTGACATTCCGGCTGGCTGTCAGCCCCACGCAGGCTCGGGTGCTGTCACGGAAGTGAACGGCCGCATGCTGGCCTTCGGCACCAATATGGGCACCTGCAAGTTAGGCTCTGTGGTTACTGCCTGGGATGTCAAAGACTTCTCTGTGGTGAAGCAGATTCCCGTTGCCGGAGCCACCGAATCCCCCGCCGCCCATCCTAATGCCCCGTATGTGGCGGTGGACATTATCGACAAGGACAAGCGCGCTTCCTGGATTCAGCTGATCGATAAAAACACCTTGTCCGTGGTGAAGACTTTGGACGTGGGTGGTCATGCCTTCTTCCCCAACTACAACCGCACGGGCGATTACCTCTACGTCAGTTCGGGTTACTGGGGGGATCGCTTGAAGATTTACGACAGCCGCAGTCTGGAGCTGGTAGCTGAACACAAGATGGAAAGCCCATCGGGCATTTTCTCGCGTGCCCGTACCCGTTGGCTCACCATTGGTCAGCCTGAAACCCAAAAATTCTAAGCAAAGGAACGTCATGAAAAAGCTTTTTATGGGTATGGCTCTTGTGGGCCTCTTGGGTTCCAGTGTCGCTTTGGCAGCGGACAAACCAGTGGGTTTACAAGGCTCGCATGGGCAGTCGCAACTATCGGCCCAGGCATCGTCCATGCTGCCTTTGTGCGCGTCCTGCCATGGGCTGGAAGGTGTCAGCACGGAGGGTATGTATCCCAACCTGGCAGGGCAGAAGGTGGAGTATCTGGTCAAGCAGCTACAGCAGTTCAAATCGCGAGAGCGCAACGATCCCATCATGAGCCCCATGGCCGAGCCTCTCAGCCCGGAAATGGTGAATGAACTGGCTGCCTACTTTTCCAGCCTGAAGTAAGTGTGAACCGGGCGCCAGTGTCTGCTGGCGCCTTAAGGATGTCGTGCAATGAATGTGTTTCCCTTGTTCTTCAATCTGACCGGTAAGGCGGTTGTCGTCGTAGGTGGCGGGACGGTTGCGGAGCGTAAAGTTCGGCTCTTGCTGCGTGCAGGCGCGCGAGTCACCGTCGTCGCACCGGAGCAAACCTCCTGGTTGAGGGCCAGTGCTCAGGCGGGTGCTTTAAGCAGCTTGTTTACCTCCTTTGTTGCCGAGCATATCCACGAGGCCTGGCTGGTTGTTGCAGCAACTGGACGGCGCGAGATAAATCGCATCGTGGCTCAGGCAGCCGACGCCTTGCGTCTGCCCTGTAATGTGGTCGACGATGGGCATCTGTCTACCGTACAAGTCCCTGCTATGGTCGACCGTTCGCCCTTGATGATTGCGGTCTCCTCTGCAGGTTCAGCTCCTGTACTGGCGCGGCGTGTTCGGGAGTGGATAGAAAGCGAGCTGCCTGAGTCAGTAGGGGACTTGGCCGGTTTGCTGGCTCGCCGCCGAGCCGATATCAAACAGGCTTTCCCCGAGGTACATACCCGTCGTCATTTCTTTGATTACGTACTAGATAGTCCTATCCCCGATCTCCTGGCGCAAGGCAAGGCTACGGAAGCGCTGGCAGCCTTTGATGCTGCCTTGAGGACAGAAACCCCTCAGCAGCATATTCAGGTCACCATTTTGCCTATCGCCGACTTGGAGGCAGTGGACTTGCTGACGCTGCGCGCCTTGCGCAAATTGAACCAGGCAGATTGGGTCTTGTACCTGCCACTGATTTTGCCTGCGATTTTGGAGAAGGCACGTCGTGATGCCCGTTTGATGGCCTTGGATCAGGCGGGGGTGGTCTTGCAAGACACCTTGTTGAATCGTGATTTCTGGGCACCCCTGTGCCAGTCCTGGGTGCCAGGCGAGCGCATCGTGATTGCCTGGAAGTCATCGTGGGATGTACAGCCTTTGGTTGAGCTGTTGCAGCAGCAAGGCTTGATCTGTGAGCTGGCCTAGGTGCGCTATCAGCTTGCTTAGGTGAACTGTGTGATGAAGAACTAAGTGAAGTGTTGTTGTTGTTGTTGTTGTTGTTGTTGTTGTTGTTGTTGTTGTTGTTGTTGTTGTTGTTGTTGTTGTTGTTGTTG